>CAIXIX010000320.1 GCA_903919615.1 uncultured Chthonomonas sp. | reverse complement strand
TGATGGCGTGCTGCTGGATACTCCTAAGCCGATCGTCAAGAAGTTCCACTACCCGAGAGGGATCGTTGACTACGTTGAGCATCTGAACGACACGAAAGATCCAATTCACAAGCCCATCTACTTTGCCGGCGTGAAAGAGGACCACAATTCCAAGACGTTCGTCGAGATAGCCATTCAATACAACATGGGCTATATCGAGAACCTGCTCTCTTTCGCCAACAATATCAATACTCCCATGGGTGGCACGCACGCCTCTGGCTTTAAGACAGCGCTGACACGCGTACTGAATAACTATGCTCGAAAGAGCGGACAGCTTAAAGAGAAGGATGTGAACCTTACCGGTGAGGATGTGCGCGAAGGCCTTTCCGCCGTTATTTCTGTTAAGCTGACGGATCGACCCGCATTTGAGTCCCAGACTAAGGTTAAACTTACGAACGCCTATGTTGAAGGCGTTGTGAACTCCATTGTCGGTGAAAAACTAAGCGAGTACCTCGAAGAGAACCCGCCGGTTGCGCGCCGAATTATCGATAAGGCTCTTACGAGCCAGAGAGCCCGAGACGCCGCTCGTAAGGCGGCGGAACTTGTGAAGCGCCAGAGTGCACTTAATTCCAACTCGCTCCCAGGCAAGCTTGCAGACTGTTCGGATCGTGACCCGAAGCGCTGCGAACTATTCCTGGTCGAGGGAGATTCTGCAGGTGGCCCCGCCAAGCAGGGACGCGATCGCAGAACGCAGGCGATCCTTCCACTGCGAGGAAAAATCGTAAACGTTGGTAAGGCACGTGTGGATAAGGTGCTTGAGAACGAAGAGATCCGCGCGATGATCACCGCGCTTGGCACAGGCATCTGTTACGGCGTAACCTCCGATGAAGAGCCGGAAGAGGACACAGAATTACTGTCCACCAAGTCTTCCAAAGATAAGGATGAACCGTCGTACGACCTATCCAAGCTGCGGTATGGCAAGATCATAATCATGACCGATGCTGATGTTGATGGAGATCATATCCGCACGTTGCTGCTGACTTTCTTCTGGACCTACATGCGACCACTGATTGAAAATGGCCACGTGTACATCGCGCAGCCACCGCTGTACCGCATTAAGAGCGGTAAGAACGACCAATGGTACGCTAAAAACGAAGAGGAGCGAGACGTTATACTTGCGCGGCTAAAGGGCAAACGCGATGTGATGGTTACTCGCTTCAAAGGACTGGGAGAGATGGATGCAGGCGACCTCGCGGAGACGACCATGGATGTAGATAAGAGGCGTCTCGCACAGGTTCAGATCGACTCCGACAACCTCTCTGCAGCGGTAGAGATGTTCGACATCTTTATGAGCGACAAGGTGGAACCACGCAGGGACTTCATCGTGGCACACGCCCGTGAAGTAACGGATGTCGACTGGCACGGGTAAACCGCAAACTGTAAATGGCGCAGGGTTTTCCAAATATAAAACTGGCCACCTTAGCGAGATAGCTCAGGTGGCCAGTTTTCTTACCGAAGTATGAATTCTAAACGTCTCGTTCAAGCCGGGCCAACGTGGCATCCATCACTTCGATAGTCTGTGCCTGTACGGTGTAGAACATCGATTCTCTAATTAAGCGCTGTGCCGGATGGTCTAGCGAGTTTGCTGAACCACTGACTGCTGTAATCGCCGCGTGGGCAGTTCTAAGCGCGAGCTCAATGCACCAGGCACGAATTCCCACTGCACGCTCAAAGAAGTCAGGAACCGCCGCACTCTCCGGATTGCTCCAGCGTTCTACCTGATTTCGCGCCTCACTGACCTCATCTGCGAAGGACTTTGCAGCGCGTGTAATCGAAGAGAGTTTTTTGCTTGCCGCAGCATGCTCGAGAATTCTTAGACCGGCTGAGGCGCATCCAATTGGCATTGCGGTTGCGTTGAGCACGCCGTTTCTGTCGTTTCTGTGCATAGTTGCACGATCCGATTGCGACAGTACGTGACCTTGTGGAATAAACCAGTTATCAAGGTGGATTGCAACGGTTGCAGAGGCGTTCATTGTGCAAAGCGGTAATGGGTCCGAAGCTGTCAGGTAGCCCCAGTCATCCCTCGTAGGTCCGCCCTGCTCAAACAGTTCGGGATAGTCATTTCGATTTGCCGGTGACCAGACGTAGATAAAGCTGCCATCCGGCAGCGTTGCCCCAAGCACAACCTGGTTCATCAAACCCCATCCTGTTACCCATGGCGCGGTTCCAGAGAGTCGCACGCCGCCATCTGCGAACATCGCACGCAAGATTGGTGGGCCGGGGCGGCGAAGGTGAGCAAAACTGATGGCACATAAGGAGCGACCAGCAGCCAGATTAGGCACCAGCGTGTTCCTTAGAAGTGCGCTTTTGCTGCCAGCGATCATACGCGAGGCCCCGTGATGCTGGGCCTGAACAAACGTGGTGACGCCGCAATAGGAAGCGAGTATCTCTGTGTACTGCCTCTGCACCACGGCGGGGGCATCTAATCCGCCAAACTCTTTGGGAATTGCTATTCCCAGCAGGCCATAAGAAGCGAGCGCCTCAAAATTTTCAACACGCGGGCGAGCGGCGCGATCTGCCTCCTGAGCATGTGGACCCAGCACTTCAACGCATACCTTGCGAGCATTCTCAAGAATCGCATTTGACGCGGTTGGCGCGCTATACGCCTTCGGCTCGGTAACCTGTGGCGCCCCGATCGTATCCGCTCCTGGTATCATCCCGCGTTCGTCGCGAACTCTATCTGCCATAAAACTCAACCTTTAATTGATCATCGTACGGCTATCTCCGTCGAACAGAGTGTACCTGATCTGCTGATATGCCGCCGGAGAAGTGCGCATATCGCGCATGCAGTATAATTACGTGGCAGTGTCTGAGGACCTGCAAACTCTTTAGGAACCCTTGCCGACCCCGCTATGCCCGAACCGCAGGAATACTACGATACTCTGGAGATAGATCAGGGCGCCTCGCAGGATGATATCAAGCAGGCGTACCGTGATCTTGCGCAGGTATGGCACCCGGATCGATTTGCGAACTCTCCCCGCCTGCTGCTTAAGGCTCAGGAGAAGATGAAGTCGATCAATGAGGCCTATGATTTCCTGAAAGAATATAAGCCACCGCAAACTGTGTCGGCCGCACGCACGTATTCGACTCCGGCTCCGCATTCCGAGCCGCCGATTAGTCGAGCGGATCGCAATAGCGGTGACCCAGATGAGCTGTGGCGTCTTAATGGTCATACCGCTTTGGTCAGCAGTCTTGCGTTTGCGCCCGGTGGCCGCTTGTTGATCAGCGGAAGCTACGATAAGACGGTGCGTGTGTGGCAGCTTGGCACGGGCCTCGAAAAGCAATGGTTTCTAGGACACAAGGGAGCAGTGACCGGAGTTGCCTTTTCTCCTGATGGCCGATGCGCGCTTTCCGGAGGAATGGACAAGTCGGTCTTCCTGAGAGACTGCGACACGCGACGCGAGATCCAGTATTTCTACGCCGGAGCCGTTGTCGAAAGCGTCGCCCTGTCGCCTGATGGCAGGTACATGCTTTCTGGAACCGTTGGCGCCGGCGCCCAACTTTGGGAAGTGAGTTCTGGCAGAGAACTGCGCCGCTTCATTCTTGGTGAGTTCGTGAGCACAGTCTGTTTCTCGCACCGTGGCCATCTTGTCGCTGTCGGCACCTCCGATGGTGATGTTCGCATTTACGACAGGATGAACGGCACGCCTCTCGCGTCGATACAGGTCAAGCGCAATTCAGAAGGTCAGATGGTCAATGCCGTCCGATTTACACGAGATGGCGCCTACCTTCTTACTGCGAGCCAATCGATGCTGCAGTTGTGGCAGACGAGTTCGGGACGCGAGGCGATGCGGATCGAAACGGGTGTTACCGGCGTTACCAGCGCGGATATGTCTCAGGACGGCAGGCTCCTGCTTACAGGGCATAGCGACTGCACGGTACGATTGTGGAGCGTCGAATCACAAGCAGAATCTCATGTATTCAAAGGCCACACGGAGGCGATAAAAGCCGTTGCACTTTCTAGTGACGGTACGACCGCAGCATCTGGCGGCTTCGATCGCAGTATTCGGGTGTGGCGTGTGACGGCATGAGGTCGACTGTTATTGTTCATTTCTTGCCATCAGGGCTCACTGTTACAGCTGCGTGTGGTGATACCGTGCTGGATGCAGCCCTGGACAATGGGATAGATCTGCAACATGAATGTGGTGGGAACTGTGCCTGCACTACCTGCATGGTCTATGTTGAAACCGATTTGACCGGAGCGGTATCGCAGTGCGAAGAGGTTGAACAGTACAGATTGAGCACCTGTGAACCGGATCTGCAGACGCATTTATCACGACTGGCCTGTCAAACCATATTGAATAAGGGCCGGATTTCGGTCACCATTCCTCCCGCCGACATGTGCTGTGAATAGGATCTTCTGATGAGTTTGCTTGTAGTCAATAATCTTGAACGCCACTTCGGCCCCGATGTCATTTTCTCGAACGTGAGCTTCAAGTTAGAGTGGAGGCAGAAGCTGGGGCTTGTCGGCAGGAACGGCGCCGGAAAGACAACTCTGCTTCGCCTGCTTACTGGGCAGCAGGAGCCAGACAAAGGAACAATCAACTTCAGCAGAGGCATTCGAGCGGGATATCTTAAGCAAGAGGATGCGGTAAATCCAGAGAACACGGTCTTGCGAGAGGCAGAGCTTGCCTTTGCAAACGTCACGGCCATGGAGACGCGACTTCGCGAACTTGAACACCAGATGGCTGCAGCCTCAGACTCTCCGGATCTCGACCGTGTTATGGAAGAGTATTCTGTGCTTCACGATCGCTTTGAGGCTATGGGCGGTTACGATAACCTGCGTGACATTCCTGCCGTACTGAAACGACTTGGATTTGGCCCCGATGACCTGAAGAAGAGCTGTGGACGCCTTTCGGGCGGAGAAAAGACGCGGCTTGCTATTGCCAGACTGCTCCTTTCGGGACCAGATATTCTTCTGCTGGATGAGCCGACGAACCATCTGGATATCGAGGCTACAGAGTGGCTTGAGGGCTTTCTGCGCGACTTTGGCGGCGCTATCGTTCTTGTATCGCACGACCGATACTTTCTTGATCGAGTGGTCACCAGCATCGCCGAGATCGAGTACCAAAAGCTCACCTGCTACCCGGGCAATTTTTCATCCTACTGGCAGCAAAAGGAGGCCAATCGCCTGCGCCAGGAGGCTCTCTACGAGCGTGAACAGCGAGAAATTACACAGCTAACCGCGTTCTTCGAGAAATGGAAGAACACGCCAAGCAAGAAGAACCAGGCGGTGATGCGGCTGCGGTGGGCAGAGCGAATTAAGGAGCACGGACTCGGCGGCAAGTTAACTGGTACAGCAACCGAGAAGGCGGCGCCGAAAGGGCAGACGGCCAGGCTCGGAATTAAGTCTGCACAGCTCAGCGGCAACGAAGTGATCGTCTTTGACGGTGTCGAGAAACGGTTCGGGGACAGGGTGCTTTTCGAAGAGTTTACGGCGATGATTCGACGCGGAGAGCGCGTGGGAATCGTCGGTCCAAACGGCGCAGGTAAATCGACACTCGTGAAGATTATACTGGGAAGGGAGACACCTAGTTCTGGCATGGCCCGGCTTGGAGCCAGCGTTAACGTGGGCTACTTCGCACAGGATACCAGCGATCTCGACCTTGATGCGACGGTGCTCGAGAACATGATGGCCGTCGGCGAGATGGAACCTCAGGATGCAAGGACGCACTTAGGCCGTTTCCTGTTCACGGGCGATGATGCATTTCGCGAGGTGCGCAAGCTATCCGGCGGCGAAAAGAATAAGCTTGTGCTTGCTCAACTCACCTACATGAAGCCCAACCTGCTTATTCTCGATGAGCCTACCAACCATCTCGATATCGATTCCCGAGAAGCGCTCGGTCAGATGCTTCGGAACTATGATGGAACCCTGCTGCTTGTATCGCATGACCGGTATCTTTTAAACCAGGTGACCACCCATACTCTTGAGGTAGCGAATGGGAGAGTCACGCTCTTCGATGGACCTTACCAGAAGTACCGTGAGGCTCTCGTCGATGGCGCGAACAAGGCGCGACTGGCGGCTCAGAGATCCCAGCAGGCAAAGCCAAGAGACGGTGTGCTCGAGGACCTGCTTAGTCAGCGCCCCGATGCTCCACAGGCTCCTGCAATTCCCACAGGATTGAACTTTCACCAGATGTCCAAGGAGAGGCAGAAAGCGAGAAATCACGTTTCTGCCGCGGAGAAAAGGGTAGAGGAGTTAGAGGCCCGCCTGAAACAGATTGAAGTTATCCTCTCGGCGCCTGCTGCCACGGACAACGTGGTAGCATTAGCTCAGGAGCATGGAGGCGTTCAGAATGCATTGGCAGAGGCTATGGAGAGGTGGGAGAGAGCCTCTGCGTATGTTGAAGCTCTTGGATAGAATGCTCTAAGAGGACGGAAACATAACAAGCCCCGACAGAATGTTTTCTGTCGGGGCTTGTGGCTTTTGCTTCCGTAATCAGTCTACGACGAAGGGCAGCAGAGCGATCTGTCGAGCGCGCTTCACCGCTTCGGTAACCATGCGCTGATGTTTTGCGCAGGTGCCGGTGGTGCGTCGCGGTACGATTTTGCCGCGCTCGGAGATGAGCTTGGTTCGATATCGTCCAAGGATCATCTGCTTGTAGTCTAC
>CAIXIX010000319.1 GCA_903919615.1 uncultured Chthonomonas sp. | reverse complement strand
CCCCTTCTGCCCGAAGGGCATCTGCTCTCAGACCCGGCATTCATGCCGTGGTTCGAATAACACCCCGCCCCCAAACAACCCCAGCACCTCGGAACCGGGCTACGCCCGGTTCCGAGGCTGATCATATATGAGCCACGACGCCCGCGGTTGGCGAAGCGAGGGCACCACAGCGGAACTGCCAGAATGGGGTAATCCGGTTATGCAGTGCCGTCTGCGAAAATGTCTGCTGGTCTGCACGGCCACCACCAGGTTAATTCGCTGCACATGAAGTAAAATCAACAACGGTTGGTGGATCCAGATTTACTCGACAGGCGGATGGAATGGCATCTTGCCAATGTGCTCCCATACCATGCACTCCACCGGGTGCTCAGGGACGGTTATGGCGTTGCTGGCCGAGCTTCCCCTACCACAGTCCGGATACAGGGCTTGCAATCCGCGTCGCGCGATCAGTGCAGTGCCAACGTGAAGCGGAGAGATCGAGCCGCGATGGTTTCCGCCGTGTTCTCTGCGCGCGCCGAGCGAATAGCGAGGATTCAGCGCGAAAGAGGCCGGCATGTTCCTTAATAACGCGCCTTTGTTAGACAGTTAGCTGATTACCGCCTAATCGGATGGACCATCGGTCGCAAAAGGACGAACCACTCTTAGACCTGTTTTTAAGATACACCAACTGTTCTGTACGGCGAATTAACCTATCTGCGGCAGATATCAATAGCCTCTACGGAACCTAATACTCGATTGAACAGTTGTCACTATCCAATTTCCGCAATTCTTCGGCGGCAACGACGGTATTGGAAGAGTCTAGGATAAGGTCGACCTGCAGATTCACCCTCTGAATCTCGCCCCAGCTGGACGAAGAAAATGGTTCGCCAATATCAACTGCTTCTCGCACCTCGGGATACTGGTAAGCGTCTTCCCAATCGACAGATATATCGAGCTCGATGTCAAGCTCGAGTGTAAGCCGGATAAGATGCTGGCCGGAGGGCATCTTTCTCGCTTCGGTCACCGATGCATTATGCAGCTCGACAACATTACAGCGAACCGATCCTGCCTCTTGCGGCCAACCGAGTATATCCTGCCCGATGCCGTCATAGCTATTGACCAGGGATGATAGGCCGGCACCCAGCCAAGTTCGCAATGCCACATTAGTGCCATCCGGCGCAGAGATAGCTCCAGGAATAAACTCAAATTGCTTAAGCTTCGGCCTGACGAAGCGATCGTTGAGCTCGCTGAGGCTCGTAAGTATCTCGAACGGCGCTTCACTATGTACCTCTCGTTTGAGATCCTCGTGTAAGCCATTTTCGGTACAGAAGTCGCGCGTATTAGCCGTGACAAAGATTACCGGTTCGACACCGCTATAAGTTACTCTACGTACAGACTCCCATATAAGAGTGTCCCGGTAGCCAATCCCATTGTCCTTGAATGGCTTGCGCCTGAGCAGCTCTCGCTGCACGACTTCCTTATGAGGAACATCTGGATAAGGAATAAAGGTCACACCGATAGCGTGAAGCGTTTCTGTTAGCCAGATCTTGTACGCAAGAACTTCATTTGCAATATCGAACTGGACCAAGCTTAAGCGAGACTCATCATCGACAAACTGAGCTAGTTTCCGGTTATGCTTAGTAATTGCATCGTTTGCTTCCGTAAATGTTTCCCGAGCTTTGTTAACAACCTCATCCAAGACTACTTGGGGAACAAAGAGCTTGATCGGGACTAGGCTCAATCCATCGAGCAAGACTTTGAAGTCTGCTCCTTTCATGCGCGGGTCTCTTAGCAGGATATTTGCATCTAGTATTATCTTCATCGCGCGTTGTGTCTTGCTTTCAGATTGTATCTATCGGCGCCGCTTACCGAGTGACCGGTACTCATTCAGCGTTCGCCAAGTAACAACGGACTAATAAAAAAGCGCTACCCAGTTCGCTGAGCGTGAGCGTAAGCTCGTAGACGGCCACCTCTTCAGTATGAGTCGTCGGTATGAATCCATCTTCATCCCTTTGTCTGCTCAACTAATCGTCAAAGTCATCACCGTGCGAGTAATAGCGCTGGTACTCTTTGTCCCAATAACCCGTTTCCGCCTCGAATATTCCAAACAGTTCATCGCGGTCTTCAGGGCATTCGATATTCTGCCCAAGGATATAGGCGTTGCAACATTGCTACGGGGCTGGTGGGACCAAGGGACATGAATTCTGTGAGTGCGTTTAATCGGTACTCGTTGACGGTTCCGATCGTAACGTCTTTGCGACCGGATGATTTATTTACCCAAACTGTTACTTCCGCCCTGACGTCTGCTCCTTCATTAATCAGTTTCATTAATGGCAGTCCGGCGTCTAGAATTGCAAGTCTTCGGTCGGTCTCTGTGGCATATAAGGCTATCTGTTGGATGTCTTCAAACGAGTCTGCGTTGAGTATGTTGGCCTTGGGAATCGATACCTTGTAGTTTTCCTTGGTTTCCTCGTGCTCATCATCGTCGGCTCGGACCCAATAACACACTGACGTAGAAGGATCTACCAACACAAGCAGCACCGGCACCGAGTGTGAGAGCCAATACTCGAACGTGGATTTTGGAATATAAACTGACCAAGCATCATCCGATGCATTGGAGAAGTATGAGGGACCAGTCTTGATCTGAATTGACAGAATCTTACCGCTCGCTACCTCTTGGCCGCAGTCATCCAAGTCGACGATCTCGATTTGTCCATCGATCCCGTAGTCCGCTATGGGTAATGGGCGAAACAAACATCCTAGCCCACCTTGCGTTCGAGGCTTATTCACTATCTCGCCAACAATAGCAACTCCGCGATCTCCCGTAAGACCTGCTCCAATTCGAGGCAGTCGCTCGGTAGCCTTAGCTCGTCCGGCGTTCACTGTATACATCTTTCCTTTCAATCCGGCTCCGTTCTGCGTTGAGCGGATCAACTTTGCTTCGCCATCTAACCATACTATCAAAGGATGGGGGATCAATACAGGTTCTGTGGACTGGCCTAGCCTTTAAAGCACAATTCGCAATCGCTTAGCTCGCTCGCGGAATGCGTTCTCGCCGCCTTCAAGTATCTGACACACTTTTCCACGGATATACTGATCTTCAAGCCCTCCGGAGATGTACTTGATCTCGGGTAGTTTTCCTGGCTCGTGCTCACCAGCTTCCGCCACAATGATCTGATCGGCATCTGCGTTGACAACCAGGTTCGCGTTGTGCGTTACAACTATTATCTGGCGACGCTCCTTAGCTGACCTAAACCGGGAAACAAGCTCCTCGTAGATGCTCTGTGGATCAAGGTTTTCTTCGGGCTGGTCAATTATGAGAGGTCGCATATCGTGTTGATCGATTGCAAGATACAAGAGCAGAAGTACGATACCGCGTGTTCCAGGCGATAGCTTCTCAATGTTTATTCCCGCATACTGAAGTCCGTATGAGACGCGAATATGATCAGTTGCAAATAGCCACGTCCATACTTTAGCCTGCCATTCTGCCTTTGGGATAGAGTCTAACTGGTGGTACTTTATAGAGTCACGATACTTCTCT
>CAIXIX010000318.1 GCA_903919615.1 uncultured Chthonomonas sp. | reverse complement strand
GGTAGTGAAACCCACTCGCGCCGACGATACTCGAGGGGCAACCCTCCGGGAAAATAGGTCGCCGCCAGAATAATCATAAAGAGCCCGTTGCTCAATGAAGAGCGACGGGCTTGTTAGCATCGTACTCCTGATCGTTTCACCTCAAATGCACGCGTTAAAAAGGTCTGCTCCCTCACGGTATCAGGGAATTTGTGCTGGCTGCCTGGCGGACGCATTCTGATTACCACAACCGGGCAGACGTCACAGAACAGCAACAGTCGATGGGCTGGTCAAGTTGAAGAGATCGACGCGCTGTCAGGACGCCACACGGTTCTCGAAGGTCTCACGGCAGTATTTAACCGTTATAGCAGCCATTTCGATCATGATGGACCACTGTATCCCGGCGCGTCTTCTGATGGACAGTGGCTCCTCTGGCATCGTCGCGATCCGGCAACTGGTCACACGCATCATGTCACGGTGAAGATGGACGGCAGCGGATACCACGAATGGAACGACAATGCTGATGAGGGTTCCTCGTGGGCAAATGGACACCGCTGGTTTATTCGTACACAGAGACTTGCAAAGAATGTCATCATCTGCCGCGATGCGGAAGACTATCATTTCGAGCAGCGTTTTCCGTATGAGTCTGCTGCGGCATATGCGATTGAACACGGTAATGATACCGGCTCTTACTTGCACGCGACGTTTCCCGGGCAATCCGAACTTTACAAGTTTCTGCCGGACTCCCTGGATATGCCTCCTGGCGTTAGGTCTATCTCGTGGCCGGTTGTAGAATTCCCACACACCTTGGCCGCGTATAAGGTGACAAACGGGCCTCGCTCAGCCGTCGCGCTTGTGTTAAATCAAGCCATAGTACCAAGATATTCTAGACTGCAGCAGTGGGTGCGCGGTGGGCTGTTGCCCGCGTACAAGAACTTCGATACTGTGTATCTGTTCAACACGAGTTCAAAGGCGTTTCAGAAAGTTTGTAGCTTTGACGATGACCAACAAGAGTCAAGCGTCAGGCATAGAATGACCTGGAGCAATGATGGTCGGCTGTTCGAGTTTGAACACAATCATAACCTATACGTACTGGATAGTCAGGGCGGCTTCGGTTACAGTGCTCTGCGAAATCCGGCGGTTCAAGTTGGCAGTTTGTAATTGATTGATGATGCACTCTTTGATTGGACATGGTACTTGTCAAGGTGCACCGTGATCCTGAGCGTATCACCAGACTCCTGTCTTATCAGAGTCGCTAAGGTATAATCTTGCCTAATTGAGAGCCATACAGCATCACCGCTGCGATAGGCACGTCGGTGCCACAGGTTCGTATTCTCGCTCAGTAGATTAGATCGAGAAATCACGCCGAAAGAAGTCACGACGATGCGTCTGGTGACCATCTGGGCATTGATATTGAGCTTCAGCTGGCCGGCACAGAGCATTTCTGTTGACTCCTGGCGTCATGTCGATGACAAAACGCGGGGCATTATGTTGTCTATAGCCCGGCGAGCATTTGAATCGTACGTCGTGCACCGCACTACCCTCGACCCCCCTTCTGGATTGCCTGAATTGCTGCGACAGCGCTCCGGCGTATTTGTAAGTGCAATGCACAACGGCGCACCCCGCTGTTGTATGGGATCGGTCTACCCCACCGAAGTCAACACCGCAGTGGAAATCATCGCTTCTGCCGTTGCGGCAGCGGGACACGATCATCGGTTTCCACCCATAAAACCAGGTGAACTAAGGGGTCTCAATCTGATCGTAAGTATTGTAGGCCAGCCGCATCCCATCGATGCGCAGACGCTTGCTGATATAGATCCCACTCGCGACGGTGTTGCCATCAAATTTGGCGATCGATATGGCGTGACACTGTCCGGCGAAACAAACGACGTTGCGCGAATGGTGAAGTGGGCGCGCATGCGAGCCGGCGCGGGACCGGGCTCTGTCATTCAGTTGTATCGGTTGGAAGATGTTCGATTTGTGGAGAAACCTCATGACACGCCGTAATTTGCGCCTGTTAGGTCTTGTCCTGCTCTGTCTGGTTACAGGATTCATCCAAGGCAGGGCAGCAGCGGATAAGCCGAACTTCGATCTGTTCGTCTATCGGCGTGCATATACTACCGGCGAGCGGGTGTCTCTAAGGCTCAGTACCTATAATGAGAAGGCAGTCGACCTTGCTGCCTTTCCCGTTGACCTGCGTGCCTTAACGCCAACAAGCAAGTCGTTGGAACATATGAAGGCAAGGATTGCCGCAGTAAACCTGTCTGGACTGCACGCTGCGCACTTGTGGCGCTTCAAGGTGGTCGACAGCTATCCGGATAGATGGAGTGAAAACGAAGTCAAGGCACCAAGACTTCAGCCGGGAGTCTATCTGATCCGAGCCCGATCAGGAGGAATTGAGAAGCGCACATGGCTCGCGATCACCGATATTGCACTGGTTACAAAGCGGTCGAGGCAGGAGCTAATGGTATATGCGGTAAATGCATTAACGGGCCGTCCGCAGCCGAATATCCATCTCGAAGTCGCCGATACGGTTGGCCGGAGAGGAGAGGGCGTAACGGATATCAGCGGCATTTGGAGAAGCCATCAACCGCCGTATGGCAATTTGTGGGTGGTTCGCAAGACGGGAGCGATGCCTGCATTCTTGCTGACCGGCGTCCCGGCACCTCCTGAACCTTACGCAGTACACGTCTCGACAGATCGCCCAATCTATAGACCGGGAAACAATGTGTTGTATCGCGGCACGCTGCGAGAACGCCTTGAAACAGATGCGCCAGGCGGATTTACACTTCGACCCTACGCCGGCAAGAACCTAACCGTTGAAATTCGAGACGCTACCGATGCGTTGATCGCGCGACAGAACGTAACAACAAACAGCTTCGGCAGCATAGAGGGCTCGGTGCAATTAGCAAGCGAGCCGCCGTTGGGTCGTTGGCAGATTGTAATTGTAGTTGGAAAGTTTCGTGGATACTCGTCCTTTGAAGTTCAAGAGTATCGCAAACCCGAGTTCACCACTGGTGTTCAGTTTACGGCAAAGCATCTTCAGGGCGGTTCCACAGTGCCAGTAGTAATCGGGGCCCGTTATTTCTTCGGTCAGCCTATATCGGGCGCGGCAGTTGTGTATAACATTTCGTTTAGCCCGGATGATCAAAGCGGTCAGGTTGGTGAAGTCGAGCCGTCATTCCAGGGCCAGGGCATCACAGGTCCGGACGGGCAGTTATCATTGGAGATTCAGACGAAGCGACTGGCGGTCAACCGTCGTTTGACCGTTAATGCTACAGTTACCGATCTCAGTCGGCGATCTCAGCAGGGTGAAGCGAGCATACTGATTACAAGCGGTCGTTTCAGAATAGCGCTGGAAACAGACCGGTATGCATATCGTGTTAATGCCCGGATGCCTGTGACTGTTACTGCTGTAGATTACGATAATTCGCCGGTAGCTGCTAGGGTAGTTGTGCGCCTTGTTGAAACAAAGCTCGATCGTATGCGACGGCCAGTTAAACGTATTATAAGCCAAGAGCTGACCACAAATGCGGCAGGCAAGGGGACGGTAACGTTTATTCCGGTACGTCCCGGAAACCTCCAGCTGGAGGCGGAAGCATTCGATATTGAACAGAATAAGATTGCGGCAGCAATGGGAGTATGGGTTGCAGGGAATGAAGACGGCGACTTTGACTATCCTACTCTAAATCTGATTGCCGATCGTCATTCATATCGACCAGGTGAAACTGCAACTATACTCATCAACACGTCGCTAATCGCGAAGCTAAAGCATGGG
>CAIXIX010000317.1 GCA_903919615.1 uncultured Chthonomonas sp. | reverse complement strand
GGCTTCGGGAACGTAGACGCGCAGCCAAATGTCATCAAGATTTGATATGCGGATTACAACGGTATTGGCTGCCACGAGGTCTCCAACGGCAACGGGAAGGCGCTCGACAATTCCTTCGATTGGCGCCTTTACCAGGTTTTCGTTCAGGTTTGCCTTTGCGCTTTCCGCAGTACTGCGCGCTGCCGCTTCGGCCGCTTTTGATTGCAGGATATCCTCTATACGACTGCCTGCCTTAAGCTCATCCAGCGATGCTCTCGCCTGGTTTGCTCGTGCTCGAGCCGCCGCAATATCCTCCGAACGGTAGCCCCTAGTGAGGAAAGCGAGCGCTTTCTTCGCTTCAGCGACATCTGCCTCGGCCGAGCGAATATCCTCTTTTCTTGTACCGGCCAGCAGCAGTCGAAGCGCTGCAACGGACTGATTGTGCGCCTCGCGAGCCTGCTCCATCTCCTCCCTGGGCGTGCCTGTGTCGGCGAGGCGCCATGCCTGCTCCATCTCGATTCGCTTGGCGCGAGCCGTCTCATAATCGGTCTGCTTCTGATCCGCCTGCTGCCTGCTGATTGCATCGCCTTTATACAGGTCGGAATATCGTTCAGCATCCGACTTTGCCTGTCGTTCCGCAGAGGTTGCAGCATCTAGTCTGGCTTTGGCTTCGGCCCGCTCCTGAACGGTGAGACCCCGCTGCGCCTGCGCAAGCTTGGCTCCCGAGTTTTTCTCCTCGGCTCGCGCCTGGTCAATCTCCTCTCGCCGAGGGCCGGCAACAGCCTTCTCGTACATCGCTTCGGCATGGCTCAATCTCGCCTTTGCCTGGCCGATCTCCTCAGGAAGCGGTCCGTTCTGAAGCTTAGCCAGGTTTGCCTCCGCCTCGGCGAGTGCAGATGTTTGCCGAGCGATCTCCTCTTGTCTTGGCCCGTTCTTTATTTCTTCAAAAAGGCTTCGCGCCTGCTCTGCCTGGTGGACTCTTGCTTCCGTATCCAGCCCGCTTGCCTTCGTTTCCAGTAGGACAAGCGGCTGCCCTGCATGGACGTGATCGCCCTCTTTTACATAGATCGAAGCTATACGACCTTCGATTCGGGATGCCACCTGAGTAGGTTGGTTTTCGAAGAATCCGGAGAGAACGCTTCGCTGTCTGCTGCGCTGACCTTCGACGATATAGCTGGTGATGCCGAGCGCAGCGATAAGAAGAGGGACGACTATAAGAGCGGGTTTTGGACGTGGCATACCGATCTACTCCAGTGCTCGCGATGAGGAAATACCATCCAGAAATATGTCAACTAACTGCTCTGCGTACTGCTCCGAGCTGATCGTGAACTTATCATTTAGCCGCACGACACTGTGCAAAAAAACCTGGGCAAACAGGGGGCCTAGAAACAGGCGTGCGGCTAAATCAGGATCTAACTTCCGGGATTTTCCAGCTACCATCTGTGATCTTAAGAAGAGAGATAGGCCGGCAAGCAGCCGGTGTGGTCCGACGTCACCCAGAAGCGTCGCAAAGTCAGGCGATCGCAGCGCCTCACCAATCAAAACGCGCATGCAAGCTCCAATTGCGGGATCGTCCATCAGTTTCAAGTAAGAGATCGCAAACCGCATAAGACCGTCTCGCAGTGAAAGCGCATCGGGATCCGTCGTGATCAGCGGAGTCGGGACAGGTGGGCCGAAATATGCGAGCACCGCGCGAAGAAGCTCTTCCTTATTTGCGAAATAGTGATAGATGAGCGCTGGAGATTGAATGCCAGCTGCAACGGCAACATCCCGAATAGATGTCTCCTTGAATCCCTTCTGCGAAAAGACTTCCAGGGCTCCATGCAAAATCTGTAGGCTTCTGTCCTCACGAACTGTCGATACTTTTCGCACGCTGCGATCTCCGGAGGTTGTTGATTGATCGTTCAATCAATATTATATACGATTACGATGGTTGATCATCTTGTGTTCCGCGGAAACATAGGGCTGACGCTAAACAAAATATACCAGATGCTATCTACCGTGTGCAGTGTCTACGGCCGCTCGCAAGTTTGCCCAGGGGGTATCGCCTGGCACCGTGCAGTCCGCGCCGAGTATGAACGGTCCTTCCGCACGGTGCAGAACCCTGCGAACTTCGTCGCGAACCTCGTCTGGAGATCCGGTTGATAGGACGCCCATGCGATCGAGGCCGCCCATGTAGGGTCGACCAAAAATATTGGAAATTTGCTGACCTGTGAGCGTTTTGCCGCCAATATCAGGGTTGCAGTTGACCATCTGCCCTGGATACTCGACGTATGGAGTGAGATCCGCATAGCCTCCGCAATCCGCTTTGTGATAGTCGCAGACATGCAGAATGCTAAAACAGCACCGTTTGGCGATCTCATTCATTACGACAAGATCCCACGGCTTGATGTACTTTTCGAAATAGATCGGGTCTGGAAATCGATTGGTTTCGCCACCCTGGGTAGAGTGATAGAATCCGTCCACGCCCGCCTTAATGCATGCATCCACAAAGAGGAGTAGGCTCTCTGTGGCAGTTTCAAATGCAGGCGTCACGGCGTCCGCATCCTCCAGAATGTGTTCTACAAGTTTCGGCTTCGTGGCAACATCGCCGAGACACATGAAAGGGGAGTAGAGCGTTACAATTATAGGCGCTTCATCTTTCAGTTCATGCACGAGTGAGGAGACTACCTCTACCATGGGCGCGTAGAACTCTCGATCTGGCGCAACAAACTTGTCCCAATCAGAAAGTGCTTCGATCGTCTGCTTTGGAAAATTCCGCTCGTACTGGATCTTAACGAAATCCATATCTGTCGCTCGGAAATACTCTTTATGCTTCTCAACTGCAGCTGGCCCGAAACGAAAATCGGCCCCAAAGTGGAGAAAGAATGCGGCGGGAACGTATCCTTCGGGCAATCTCCCCGAATCAACAAGATCAAATATTACGTCTCGGCGGTTCATGTTTAATATCCTTGTTCTACGCGACTGGATGGGCGTAAATCGCATAGTTTCAATACCTGCTAATTGCTATTCGTTGTGGCGTTGCGGTAAAAGTACCGCACGTCGGCCCCAATTAATCACCCATTACCTGCCTGGTATACCCATAATAGAGTTAGTGCACAAACCGTTAGCAAAGTATCAGGTGAACCAATGAAGCTGCCGATTACTCTATCTCGATCTTTAATGTCCGCAGTTGCTCTTGCGGCTGTCCCGTCTGGCGCATATGCTCAGAACCCCACGTCGGGTATCCCGGGCAAACTGATGTCTGAGGTAGTCTCGCCTGCACAGTTGCCACCGGGCAGGTACACAGAGGTGGCCCATTGGTCTTCAGCCCAGTTCGGACATCAGGTTGGAGAGAGCACAGCCGATCCAGATGCGCAAGCGGGAGTCGCATGGACGGCCAGGGCATCGCTTACGGCGCCAACGGGCGCTATGTTATTCGGACCCTATGCCAGAGTGGATCAGTCCGAATACGTTGCGTTCTTCCGTGTCAAACTCGAAGGCGAGATCGGCGATGAAAATATTGCTACAATCGATGCCTGCGTCGGAAAGGCCTCGACAGTGCTTTCTCAACGCGACATTTATCCAACAGAACTTATAGGTGGCCGGTATGTTGAGGCGCCAATCGCGTTCACTTGCCCAGGCGGAGAGCTTGAGTGCCGCGTAATGTGGAAGTCCACAACGACACTAACGGTTGACGGTGTTACGTTGTTCCGGCGAGTTGGACCGCTGATCGGGCAAGCCGAACCGATGGCGGAGATGCCGATGGCCACAGGCAAGCCATCAGGCCTGAAGTATTCACCTCCTCATCCTCCATTCGAAGGCATATTTCCTCGATCGAACCGGCCAGCTAAGATCCTCACTGTATGTGATGTCCGCGGCAAAGCAGCAGATGTCCAGTTCCTCGCAGTGTCGATGCAGGGACTTGTAAATCGAACCATTCCACGAATTTACTGCTTGGTGAACGCCGAGGATCCATTCTGGCTGGATTGGTTGAAGAAGTCTGGGAAGGTAGCTGGCACCGAGAAGGCAGCCGACGGATTTGCGCTTGTCGAGAAGTACAGAAGCGCTGTAAAAGGCATGGTGATTACGGACCCCACGCTGCCTGCTACACGTAATGTTGCCACGATGGTCGCAGGTGTGATGGATGGCGTGGTTGTATCACCCCGGCTTGCCAGCGGGCTGAATTTGCCAGTTCTTGCGGACTTGCGCGGCCGCTGGAAGCGAAACGTAGATGCTTACCGCTGGGCGTACGACACACTGTGGGACAAGATGAGCCACTACACGGCTGCATGCCTGTGGCCAACGGATACCGGGCTTCGAGACTATCTGATACAACACCGTATACCAGTATTTTGGTTACCGGGCAGGATCGATAGCGCACGACCTTACGCAAATGCCGCTGAAGAGATGAAGCTGATGGAGGGCTTGCTCGCGCGGATGCCCGCCAACATTCCGATGATGGGCTATCCGTACGCGGGTGAAAATATTGGCATGGGCGAGGGGCCAGGCGTTGGCCTCCTCGCAGAATTCGGCAAATACCTGGTAGGTTCGCCTGGCGTGTCAAATGTAAGTCTCCATGCGGGCTACCCGAACCCGGTGCGCCATCAGCATTCTGAGACGCCTCCGGCGCTGAAATCCGACAAAGTCTACTATTCATTCCTGATCTCGGATGGGGACAACCTTCCTGTAATCCAGGTTGGTAACTGGCCGCAACTCTGGCGAGACCCTGTGCGCGGCACAGTTCCATTGGCCTGGACTATCTCGCCCGCTTCTGCCATCCTGCTGCCAGACATCATCGATTACTACTACAGCACGGCAAGCAAAAGCGACACGCTGATTGCGGCTGTGTCAGGTGTCGGCTACACCTATCCTCAGCAGTATGGCAAACGCTATACGACCCCATCCGAAGTTTATGATGGGTTTCTGGACCAGAGTGCGAAGTACATGAAAGCGATGGATCTCACTGCCATCAATCCGAGTGGCGTTGGCCCGGTCGAGATCGCCCGGTATGCGGAGCGTATTCCAACGCTAAAGTCCATCTTCCCGGACTATGGCAAGCAGGTGATGAGTTATCCCGAAGCCACAACCGTTACTACCGGTAATGTCCCAGTGTTTCACGCAGTCACTATGTGGGAACCCAAAGGCAATCGCGAACAGCAGATCGAAGCGGTTGTAGCGCAGGTAAAGGCGATTACACCGGCAGAGAAGCCTGCCTTTCTGCATGTGTTCATCTGTAACTGGTTTTTTGATCTTCCAGCTCTAAAGGAGATCCAGAGCCGATTGGGATCCAGTTACGAGGCCGTTTCTCCAACAATTCTTGCGGAGTTGTGCCGGCAAGACATGGAGCACCGCGCCGTATATCTGCGGATGCCCACGGTGGTTGGTGGCATTGAAGGCCGGCAGATGCATATAAATGTGCCGGTACGGAACGTGAGTTCACATGCGATCACCCTCAACTTGACGGCGTCGGCGAATGGCGGAAGTGTGTCTGCATCGCCGAAAGTCCTGAAGCTCGAGCCAGCACGTGAAATGCAGATCTCGCTTGATGGCCGCCCGACAGGATCAGAACTTAAGCTGCGAATTGAAGGTGGATTTGGTGTTCATGATTACAAGTCTGCGCTCGTTCAGACGTTACGCAGCGAGATAGTTGGCCCAGAGTTGCCGGGTTCCGCTAAGTTCGACTCATCGCTAGAGGCAGTTTCTATGCCTAAGATTATCGGCACAGAAGTCGATGAGCCAGGCGCCGCTACCGGCAGGGCACGCATTGCAACTAAAGGGGATACGCAGCCAGGGCACATCGTTTACGGACCTTATCGCAGCTACGCAGCCGGCAAATATATCGCGCTGTTTCGAGTGAAGCGAACAGGTGAGGGGAGCGGAGTTGCATGCCTGCTCGATGCCACGGTTGGCGGCGCGGCACAGTCGTTAGCGAAGCGCACCGTGGATATAACAGAGCTGCCCATTGGCGAATGGAAGGCAGTGCCAGTCGCCTTCACTCATCCTGGAGGTTCGCTTGAGACGCGAGCCATCTGGCCGGGCAACGCGTCTCTAATGATAGATCGGATTGATCTATACCGCCTGGCGAACTGAAGCGGAAGTGATGCAAATGGGGGCGCGCATCGGCCGCGCCCTCATTGTTACGGAGATTTCACCACCCGGCAGTCGAAAATTCCACCAGCCATCATCCCTGGATGGGCCTGAAATTTGACCGTGATGTGCTGCTTGCCGTTAACTATCGATGGTTTCAGGGGGTACTTCACCACGAAGAACTTCTGCGGATCGTTATTAGCAAGCCTTTGCGTCGCGATCTTTACGCCATCCACAAGGATGTCGAACTCACGACCGCCGCCATCACTGCCCCAATACGTAACGGCAAGCGAAGGCGTCGCAGATCCATCCAGCTTTAACTCATACGAAAACCAGCCTCCGTCGCGTGCATCTCGCCATTTGTGCTCGCCAAAGTCACCAAATGCACTTGATACTCCCGCTTGATGATGATCTCGTTCATTCTGTTCGAATCCTGGCTGAACATAGTCGACAGTGAGCTTCTCAAGCTCACGCTGCTTTTCCTGCTCTGCTCGAAGCGCTGCCTGTTTTTGCTGCCACTGCTCTTCGGTAAACAGATCCATGTACACCATGTAGCGGTTATGTGCACTTTTGTAAAATGGAGTGAACATAACTGCAGGATCATCGGGACGAGGCGTTCGGAACAGACTTGGATCGGCCAGAAATGATTGATTGCCGGCAGGTTTTAGAGCGGAAACGAGAGATTGCGGCTTTGCCTGCGAGATAAGCGCTGGCATATCGGATGTGTTCGAATTAAGGGCAGTGCAAAGCACGAGTGGACCGTAGAGAAACGCAAAGCGATCAGGGTTATCGGCAAATCCCTCCGTATGAATTTTCATTGGAAGCGCAATCTCGATAACGTCACCTGTCTTCCAAGTGCGCTCGATCACCGCATAACCATGTTCAATCTGTGGCGGAATCGTCTTGTTGTTAAGCGTTAGCTCGAATCCATTCTCGCACCATTCTGGGCGACGAATTCGGATAGTAAGCCTTGAAGGGCGCTTGAGAGTAAGTTCTAGTCGAGAGTGTTCTTGATCCGGGAAGCGGGTCTGCTGCGTAAGCTCTATGCCACGTTGACTGAAATTCAGTTTTGAGGCGACAAACAGATTCACCCACAAATTCTGGCCGCCGTCGTGCGAATAGATCATCTCGCCATAACGGCTGTGATTCTCGACGCCTGTGCCTGTGCAGCACCAGAATGAATCGTTAGGTGTGTTGTACTCTCGCTTTGAGCCGGCTCGAAGCGGAACGTAGTAGCACATCATGCCGCTGTCTGGGTCCTGCGAGGCAAGAATATGGTTGAACAGGGCTCGCTCGTAGTAGTCGGTGTATGTCGAGTTAGGATTCCATTCAAACAGGTGTCGCGTCAGCTTCAGCATATTGTATGTATTGCATGTCTCGGTCGTGCTAGGCCCAAACGCGTGTGACAGATGCGCTTTTGGCGAGAACATCTCGCCATCACTGTTTCCTCCGATTACGTATGAGCGTTCATGCGTCACCACATTCCAGAAGTAGTCCGCGACGGTGTGCAAATCTCCTGTGCCAGTGAGCTCATACTGTCTCGCCGTACCGATGATCTTTGGGATCTGCGTGTTTGCATGTACGCCGTCTAAAGGATCGACGTGTTTGGAAAGGGGATCGATAATCGCATGATGGTTAAACCGAAGCGATACTTCCAGGTATTTACGCTCGCCAGTTAAGGCGTACAGATTTGCCATCGCTTCGTTCATGCCGCCCTGCTCATTGTTCAGCATCCGTTGAACCTGCGCGTCGGTCATCTTATCAAAGCGGCTCTTAACCCAGTCGCCCATCCACTTTGCTGTCTGCAGCGAGGTTTTGTTTCCACAGTAAACGTAGTTATCCTCAAGGCCGGCCATGATCTTGTGGAGGGTATACCATGGCGCCCAAACAGGCTGGCCCGTGGCCACGCGATCGATGAAGCTCTCCGGAAACGCGCTCAGGTAGCCTGTGCCAATCACCTTTTGGCACTTAGCCATCTCGTCCGCAATGTAGTTTGCCTTCAATCTCAGCTTTTCAGCCGTTGCTGGGTCTTCTGTGGCAGCAGCCATCATCGAACAGGCAGAGAGGTAATGGCCGACAAAGTGACCGCGAACTTCGCTCTTTGGCTCTTCCCAACCGCCGAGTGGTTTTGCGCTGGAGGGCAGGCCTGCATTTACTCTGAAACAGTGCAGCATACGGTTGGCGTCCAGCATCATCAGGTAGTCTCTATCGAGATCCTGCGCATGTTTCAGTGGACCATCCAGAAGCCGAACCTGTGACAGATCAAACCCGATCGCTTCAAGCGGAGTCGTCGTTGCTATCTTCTCTGTCGGCGAGCGCCTGTTGACCGGATTCACCTTTTCAGATGCCTTCAGGCCACAGGGTAGGAGCGCTGCGGCAGCAGCGAGCAGGAATGTTGATCGCATAATTCACTATCTCCGGGGTCGAGTCTCAATTCCGCGGCGTATGATCGCAAGAATTCGCTCGCGCTCTTCGCCTACTAGTGGAAGTCGAGGCGCCCTTACTATCTCGGTTCCATAGCCACACTCCTGGTTCGCAAGCTTAATGTACTGCACGAGCTTCAGATGCGTATCGAGGTGAAGAAGCGGCATGTACCAGCGGTAGACTTCCCGAGCCTCTTCCCACTTGCCAGCTTCTGCCAGGTCCCATAGCAGCCTGTTTTCGGCAGGGAACGAGTTGACAAGGCCGGAAACCCAGCCCTGGGTGCCGAGCATTACAGACTCAAGAACAAGATCGTCAACGCCTGCAAAGAGAGCATATCGGTCGCCTACAAGGTTCTTCAAATCCGTTATGCGCCGAACATTTTCAGACGACTCTTTAATCGCCTCGAGAGTTGGTTCATCCGCCAGTTCAGCAAACATCGACGGCGTTATGTCCACACCATACGAGACTGGATTGTTGTAACACATTACCGGCAAAGGGGTGGCGCGGGCAACGGTTCGGAAATGGGTAATTGTCTCGCGCGGATCCGATTTGTATACCATTCCAGGAAGCACCATAAGGCCGTCTACCCCCGCTTGATGTGCCTCGTTGGCATACCGACAGGCAAGTGCCGTGGTGTATTCGGCAACTCCGCTTAGAACGGGAATTCTGCCGTTGACATGCCTGACAGTTGCCCTGAGGAGTTCAATCTTCTCGTGAAATTCGTGGGAGCAGTTTTCACCAACGGTTCCCAGCATGATTACGCCGTGAATGCCGGCCTCGATCATCGCATCGATATGTTCAAGCGTGCCCTCGATATTGGGAGACTGGTCTGGGTGAAACTGCGAAGTCGCTGCGGGGAAAACGCCCCTCCACGTGATTGCCATTCCTGTAATTGCCTTTCATACTAGCTGCAGATTTATGTCTTAGAGTATACACTCGTGCGCGGGACGGACTTCATTCATGCTTGTTCGCAAGCTGAAGCAGGCGGCAGCCGTGAGGCCCGATGGGCAGGTCAGGGGCTCCATACGCAATATTGACTGCCTTGCCTGACCATAAGTCCGCTGCGCCTCGAGATGCTTCATCCGGTCTCAAGCCGAGTGACGAGCAGGGAAACTTACATTCTGTATTTGCCAAGTTAAATATCGCGAGAATGTCCGTACCGTCCGGTTCATCAATCCTCCATACCTGCTGGTTCTTACAGAATACGCGCTTTGCGCGCCTACCTGCCTGGTCAATGCGAATCAACTGCTTTTGCGTGAGCATCGCTATACCCTCAACATCGATCTTCTCCAGATCGTCTCCCGTGTAAAGCGGGGCGCAAAGGATTGCCCAGAGCGTCATTGTGGAACGCCGTTCTTCGAGTGTTAAGCCGTCCATCGATCCGCATCCTATATCCAGAGAGTCAAGGTCGAGACAGGGCTGTCGGTAATATACGTCACGAAGAAACGGCTGCACTTCGTCAAACCGTCTGGCTATGGGCTCCCAGCCTGTGAGCGTGATACCGTACGTCTCAACATCATCATCTACTCGGATTGCGTCTGCATTTCGAGCCCAGAACTCCAGATATCTGGGTGACAGACGCCACGATAGCGTCAACCATATCCTGCGTTTTTGGTTGCGGATCGCACTGTTCCATGTGGCAACATCGTCCCTGGCATCAATGCTAAGATCTTCGATGTCCGATCCCGGAGTCACGCCATCAAGCTTAAGGAAATCGATGCCCCAGGACGCAAATTTTGAGACTAACGAGTTTATGTAAGCGCTCGCTGCTGGCTTTGAGTAGTCGATTCTGTATCCACCGCGCCATCCATTCGCTGGTCTCTTCGGCAGGAACACAATATCGCGAACCCTGGCGCTCGTTCCAAGTATTGGCAGGTTTAGTTCATAAAGATCATCGTTGATGCCCGGTATCCAGTAGAGCCCCAGCTTCTGGCCATTCTTGTGGATGTGCTTTGCGACTGATGTAATGCCTCCAGGAAATACAGATGGGTCCGGTATAGGACATCCTTGCGCATCGTATCCATGCATCCAGCCTGAGTCGATATTAACATATGTGTACCCGTACCGCTGCAGCTTCGCGTGCAGCAGGTCTGATGCGCGCTCGATATGCTCTGCCGTTACCCAGGACATACCACCGTAGCCGGGCGCCTTTGTCGCCTCAAGGCTCCAACTGCTCCATCCCATATAAGGCCGGTTAAACCGTCGTTCTGGCTGCGTTGCCGACTGGCCATGGATTGTTGTGCCGCCTGAAAGTAGGGCCGTTGTCAGTGCCAGAAAACAACAATAGCGCAGTACGCACGAAACCGCGCGATCTCGATTGTCCTGGATCATATGCTCTTCTCTGGTTTGTAGTCGTAGCTCATGCTGCGATTTATGTAGTCGATCGGCCCGTCGACAAACTGCGCAGCTGTCCTCAGATTGGGGTGGTTGAAAAATGCGCGATCAGCGTTAAGAAACTGCGGCGCATCAATTTCATTCCACCAACTCACCTGGTGAATCATTGCCAGCATCACGCGTGGAATATCTGTGTGGTTAGGCATGCCAGCATGCCACATTCGGATGTCGCGGATTATGAAGGATCCAACGGGGATATCCGGCTGAAAGGGTGGCGAAAATGATCTTGTAATCTCCAGACGTTCGGGGGGAACTTTGAGATCGCCACCTGGAACGGATACACTTGTATCCAGATGCGTTCCGGGCCAAAGTTCGGTACTTCCGTTCTCCGCAGCAATGTCGACAAGTGGAATATTAACAACAAGCGCGAACGGAGGCGTGGCGACTGGCAGATCACTCCATAGCTGGCCAATATCTGCATGTACCGGCTGTCTGCTTCCCCCAGATTTGAGCGCAGTATTGCCACTGTAGTATCCGTTCTTCACGCCAGGGCCAAGTATCTGGGATGTGATTGCTATGGCGAATTCATTGAATAGGATGTCGCGGAACAGGTAGGGTGAGAACGGAGGCGGGTCGTGCTGAACATTCGAGATATTCCAATTGTAGGGCGCGTCGCTCCGGCCAACGATCTTCGGCAAGTCCTCAAGCATTCTATTATTGAGGGCATCAATGCTCGATTTGGAGACGGCATTGGTAACCACGACAAAGCCATCGTCGAGTACACAGCGCACGGCATAGTGCAGGTGCTGCGTCGATAATGCTCCGCTCTCACGTTCTGTTGTAGTAACTCGCAAATAGTTCACATTCTTACTCTTTCTTTTCCAGCTCTTGCGAATTTTCACGGGACCATTTGTTAATCTGACTGTTCCGGCAAACTGCCCGTTAACCCTGCATTAATAACGATACACCGCGTGTTTAGAGGAAGTAGCAGCTTCATGAGCGAACAGGTAAACGCGTTGATCGATATTAGAAATTCCGGTGCGGTTTGTTGAGGTGAAAGATGGCGGAGAACAGGGCAAAGCTCCTTACAGACGATGAAGTAGCTCGCTTTATTACAGACGGATATCTGATACTAACACCGGATGTGTCTCCCGCACTGCACCAACGGATCGACGAACGGTTGATGTGGCTCCTGCACAAGGAACCTAATCCAGGAAATAATATTTTGCCTGCTGTGCCTGAAATGCACGACGTGCTTAACAGTAGTGTGGTTCACGGCGCGCTTACCAGCATTCTCGGCCACGACTACGTGCTGCATCCCCACCGGTTTGTCCACAATAACGAGCCAGGAAAAGTGGAAGACGGCACACCAAAGGTTGGGCAGGGTTCGCATACATTTGTTGGCT
>CAIXIX010000316.1 GCA_903919615.1 uncultured Chthonomonas sp. | reverse complement strand
TGAAGCTGCCAACAGTACATCGGCCGTTAGGAGCGGCTCCCATGCAGCTTGCCGTTGGCTTTGCAGACTACCTGTTTATTGCCCTGTTTTTTGCATGCTTTGTGAAGTTCCATGCGCCAGGGAAGAGGACCTTTTTAACGCTGTGCTTCACGCTAGCGGCCTACATGATGATCGTCGCGGTGAAAGACGTTGCGCTGCCTGCCCTGGTACCAATTGCTGTCGTTGTGGTGAGCATGAACTTCCGACGGTTTCAGTTTGAACGGCAGGAGCTGTTTGCTATGCTGTACGCGGGAATTATCGTAGGCATAATAGGAGGTGTGCTCTACTGGCGCACGTCCGCACATGAAAAGAACGAGATTCAAGGAGATGCCGCTGGACCGCCTGCCCAGGGCAGTGCGGCGCCAGTGACATCATCTCACTGAGGGACACCGTTTTTGCTGGCGATAGTACTTACCAGTCGGCGTCGCACATTACGTCAAACTCCGTTTCACCAGTCTTGAGCATTCTCGCCAGGTAGGGTCGGCATAGCCCGCAGCCCGTTCCGCAGCCCGTTGCCGTACCGATATCAGTTGCGCTTTTCCAGCCATGCTCTCGTGCCAGTTCTGCAAGTTCGGAGAACGTTCGGCAGTAACACATGCACATCTGCACTGGTTTGTGTTCTGTCACAGGCTGCATACTCTCATTTCGCTAAACTACTTTCGTGTAAACATCGAGTCGGTAACTTGCGTTTGGCGGTAGGCTTTCACGTGGCCGTCTGCCATAACACAGTTAGCCCAGCCCTTGTCCGTAACCGTTTGCGCAGCAGAATCGATGACTTTGCCCGGATCCAGATGCCGGAAATCCATCGTTGGTACCCCATACCACTGGCCGGGGGGATCGATGCCAGCCGTCTCCTGGGTCGTGCCATCTCCTCCGTACCAGGGAACACTGACGAACCCCGCATCCGAAAAGATGATTTTGTCTGCGGTAGATCCAAGCGAACCTTCGTTAGCTGGATTTAGGGGCGGCCAGTTGCCAGTCATATAATAATCGGACCCGAAGTATCCCCAGTTGTATCCGTATCCGTTCCCATCGCCAAACCTGGTAACACCCGTCCAACTTGGGCATCGCTGAAGCTGCGTGTTCTTCATGTAGGAGTAGAGCAGCCCCTTGGTTTTGTCCCATCCATTCCCTACTCGCAGGCCGAACCAGAATTGATAACAGGTAAATCCCACGCAGTCGTTATATTGATAAAGTGGGTAGGTTTCGTCGTAGTCCTGCACATACATCATTGTTGCGACGCCAAGCTGTCTGAGATTCGAGGCGCAGCTAGTCTGCCTGGCCTTCTCCCTCGCAGTTGCGAAGACAGGAAAGAGAATTGCTGCAAGTATCGCTATTATTGCGATAACGACGAGTAGTTCAATGAGCGTGAAGGCTGTGGTGGATTGGCGTTCGACAGTGGCTGTCGGGCGGGATTGAGCAGTCATCAGATGTACTCCTTAAGCATGTTAGTACCCGGCAACTGCAGAGCATCTGCTCTGGTACGGTACTGTCAGCGGGAGCATCTTGGCGGATAAGAGCAAAAAACCATCCGGCTAAACGGCACGAATTTCGTGCGTTTTGAGGATGGCGGGTGTGGCTGGTTAGGCCAGTAGAGCAGCCCGAATTTGAGCCGGGACCGCTGCTGCATCACCCCCCTTTCTCGCGAAGAGGCTTCGTGATAGATCGCAGGCGGGCATTCGGACTCATTCTATGTGCTCCCATTTACAAATGGAACCACGAGAACTTACCGCAGCGGGACTGTGCTGGATTTGCACCAGGCTTCCCCCGTTTTTTAGTCGATCCTCCCAGCACCGAGCGTGCTACGACGGAGGCCAACCTATGCGATCAGAATATTCAGTTGCACTATCAGTATGTATCCACGGCGACACATTCGTCAAGTAGTGGGACCATGAACTATATGCAATAATCGGGCAAGTTCA
The DNA here is from genome assembly GCA_903919615.1 of uncultured Chthonomonas sp. GTDB lineage: Bacteria > Armatimonadota > Chthonomonadetes > Chthonomonadales > Chthonomonadaceae > CAIXIX01. The sequence continues at coordinate 13,800 of CAIXIX010000316.1, read as the reverse complement.
GCGGCCAATCGCCTCCTTAGGATTGAAACTCACTGAGGTAGAATCTACACCAACTTGTGCTTGTCAGGAGAGTGTCTCCGATGCGGTATGCAACCCTTTTTCAGTCCATCCTTGCTGCAGCGCCAATGATGGTGTTGGCAGCGCTTCAGCCATGTGGCGCCCAACAGAATCCGGCTGGCCTTGCAAAGCCGAATACGGCAAGAGTTACCGACGTTTTCCTCCCGACGACGCCCGGCCAGGTTCGGTTTACCGGTGGCATGTTGGGCGATCGATATCGCGCCAACGAGCTAAATCGAATGCTCAAAGTCGACGAAAACGAGATGTTGGACGGCTTTGAACAGCGGTTGAAGCCGCATCAAGACTGGGCAGGTGAGCATGTCGGAAAATGGCTGCATGCGGCGGGCCTTACGTGGGCTGCCACACATAATCCTGAATTAAAGCGGAAGATTGAGAGGGTTGTTTCCCGGCTGATACGTACCCAGGAAGCAGATGGCTATCTGGGCACGTATAAGCCCGATCATCGCTGGACAAGCTGGGATGTGTGGGTTCATAAATATGACCTTATCGGCCTCCTGACTGTCTACCAGTACCTTGGCGATAAGAGCGCGCTTGATGCGTCGCGCAAAGTAGGAGATCTGCTGCTTGCAACCTTTGGCACCGACGAGCGCGACATAAATCGCGCAGGTGAGCATATGGGAATGGCAGCAGACAGCGTCCTCGAGCCGATAATCCTTCTGTACCGCTCAACAAGTGATGATCGCTACCTTAATTTCGCGCGCTATATAGTAGCAAACTACGATGCACCTGGAGGTCCGGAGATTCTAGCTTCGCTTGAAAAGTTCAGGTCGGTACGCAAAGTCGCTAACGCGAAAGCGTATGAGATGACCTCTAACTTGAACGGACTGCTTGAGCTCTATCGAGTAACGGGTGAAACCAGGCTGTTGAACGACATGCGCATCGCCTGGAATGATATTGCACACAACCGGCTTTATATTACTGGAAGCGCATCGTCCTATGAGGTGTTTCAGGATAACTACCATTTCCCAGAGACGATGCACTATAACATCTGCGAAACCTGTGTGACAGTAACGTGGGAGCAGATGAATCTCCAGTTGTTACGGCTCACTGGCGAAGCTGCATTTGCTGATCAGGTTGAGCGGACAGTATACAACCACCTGCTTGGAGCTCAAAAGCCGACGGGAGACGACTGGGCCTATTACACCCCGCTTGAAGGTCACAAGCCCTACGACAACTTTACGACGTGCTGCCACTCTAGCGGTCCACGTGGCATCGCGCTGTTGCCCGAATTTGCATACATGACCACTGCTGGCGCGCCTGGCATCGTGGTCAACCTCTACAATTCAAGTGAGTTTGACGCTTCACTACCGGGAGTTGGCATGGTTCGAGTGACGCAGGCGACCAGTTATCCGCTGGATGGCCATGTTCACTTTATAGTTGCCCCAGCCAGATCAGGGACGCGCTTCTCAATGCTCCTTCGCATTCCAGGCGGTTTGGCCTCGCCTCGCCTCGCGATAAACGGCAAATCTACTTTAGTAAATTCCGGTGATAACGCACGGTATGTGACGATCACACGAGCCTGGAAATCGGGTGACCGTGTCGACTTCGAGTTGCCAATTCAGAATCGGCTCATCGTCGGCGATCATGGAGATGAAGGCAAGGCAGCGCTGATGGCTGGCCCACTGGTACTTGCGCTTGATAGCAGGTTAAATCCGGGATTAGGCGCATTGAATCGAATTGAACTGGCATCCGATCAGCTAAGTAGGCTGCATCTCGAACGCGCTAGCTCTACAGACGGTGGTGCAGTATTCACTGCGCTTGCGAAGGCAGCCGACGGTAAAACGTGCACAGTCCGACTGTCACCGTACGCGGATGCAGGCTCGGACGGAAAGAGCATCTATACTGTTTGGATAGCTCGTCCGGGTAACGCAAAGCGGACAGCGGGCCCGGTTTCAGCATTCTCCGGCGCATCCTCTGGTGCATCCCGTAGAGGGAATAATGAGGGCAGCTTCGTCGATGACGACCCTGACACATTCAGCGTTACGTTCAACGACGCTCGCCTTCAGCGCGACTGGTTCGCGGTAATGCGTGACACCCCAGTGCTCATCGACCGGGTTGTCTATATGCACGGAAAGTCGTTTCACGATGGCGGTTGGTTCGATGCTTCGCGTGAGAAGCCTCTAATCGAAGCACAGAGGGTTAAGGGTGGGCCGTGGGTTCCATTCGCTTCACTGAGCTCTTATCCTGCTACTACATCCACCGACTACCGGGGGATACAGGATGGCCAGCGTTTTGAAGCGCGTTTTGAAGCGACGACGGTCTATGGAATAAGAATAGTCGGCTTTCCCGCTAGCGGTGACAATCCGGCGCAGAACTTTGCATCCTGCGCCGAACTGCAGGCTTTCGGTCCCCGTAAGTAGACTACCCATCAATCTAAATCGCTTGCGGATGGCCCACAGCGAGACGCCGGACCCTCTATCCGCTAAGTGCGGATAGCAATCCGGTAAGACACCTATAGAACGGCGCAACCGTATTCAGCAGAACGCGTTCCTCTACGGTGTGCGGATCTATAATTGACGGGCCGATCGATATCATCTTAAGATCCGGGATGATTCCCTTAAGAACGCCACATTCAAGTCCGGCATGGATAGCCGTTATGTGCGGCGCTTCGCCGAGAACCTCTACGAACACCTTCTCGGCTTTGGTAAGCAAGGGGTTATCCGGGTCTGCCTCCCATCCCGGGTAGCCATCCCCAAACGAGACCAGTGCGCCGCGTGCCTCGAGGCGCGCTTTTACTGGTTCCTGAAACTCAGAAATAGCGTTCTGGCGGGAAGATCGCGTGGAACAGGCCAGTGTTATTCGCTTCGTTTCGGTTGTCAGCACTGCGACGTTATTGGAAGTCTCAACGAGGCCGGGTACGATGTCAGACATCGTCTGCGGCCCGTGAGGAATTGCAAGTATCGCCTGGATAATTTCGAGGCTTTGCGCATCGGACAACGGCCTGTTTGGAATTATTCGCGTCTCAAAAATGAGCTCAACACTATCGCTCCCGACGGCTAACTGGTTCGCTATCCTCTTTTTCGGTTCCTGTGAATCTACCGCGAGCTGCAGCGCGGCTGCGGCTTCCGGCGTCGTCCAACCTGCAATCGCCGCCGTTCCCGGAATCACGTTTCGTTTGCTTCCGCCCGTAAGTTCAGAAACAAACAGTGGTTTACCATCAAAAAGATTGACGATCTCCTGCAAAAGCATCTGGATTGCGTTGCCTCGACCCTCATTTATCTGGACGCCACTATGTCCGCCCGGCAGGCCATTGAGGCTCACCCGAAATGGCGCCAGAGGGCCGGTCGGCGCCTTACGTTTTACTTCCCATACCGTGTTCATGTCACGACCGCCCGCGCAGCTGATACAGATCTCCCCGAGCTCCTCGCTATCCATATTAATGAGCTGCCGGCCAGTAAGAAGTGAAGGATCCAGTTGTGCTGCACCTGTAAGGCCACGTTCTTCATCGATGGTAAATAGCAGCTCCAATGGAGGACAGTGGGTTATGTTCGGATCGGTTGCGGCTGCGAGGGCAGCGGCAACACCCAGGCCGTTGTCTGCGCCTAAAGTGGTACCATCCGCCGTAAGCACCTGCTGAAGGACGCCACCTTCTACGCGACGCTCAATGAGAGTCCGGATTTCATCCTTCGTAAAGTTGTGCGACGAATTTGGGCTCTTCACACATACCATATCGGTGTGACTTTGCAGAATAACTGGGTTGGCGCCTTTGCCGGCGCCCCTACCCGGGATCTGCATTACGAGGTTGCCTATGTAGTCTTCCCGATAAGCAAAGCCGTGAACCGCAGCAAACGCTTCCAGGTAACAGCGCATCCCACCCTCATTCCCAGACTCTCTCGGCACGCGGCAAATCTCGGCAAATCTGTCAAAAAGCAGGCTTGGTTCCATTGAATATGTTCTCCTCGCACAGTATGATGCCTCGGTTCACTGCGACCGAGTTCCTATCGTTCGGCTTCGGCGTCTACACCGAGATGCATCACCGTGCGCTCCATACGTTTCTCGAAGCGCTCGCGCCAGCGTTCGTGTCCGATAGATTCCCAGTATCTGAGTCCCTCTTCGTATGCGTTGCGAGCCATGTCAATTCTTGTTTCCATTAAATATACGTCTCCAAGTTTACCAAGAGCTGCTATTCGGCCGGGCTCGTCTTGGATGCTCGCGTGCAGCATCATGGCATGCAGAATGTGTGCCTTTGCTTCGCCGTATTGGCCTTGCAGACCGCGCAGGTACCCCATGTCGGCCAGACAATGTCCGACGCCCGTAATGTCGTCGCTATCCAATCGCAATCGCAGCGCCGCTTCAAAAGCTACGAACGCCTGTGCGTTATTCCCAAGATGCGTGAGTGCCTTACCTTTCCAATAGAGGCATTCCGCGACACCCAACGGCGCATTACCCATTTCTTCGAAGGCGTTGAGCGCAAGCTCAAGATTGGTTATCGTACCGGAGTAATTACCCACGGCTGTCAGTATCTCAGCGCGAAATCGGTAAATATGAGCCAAACCTCCTTTCAATACGGGAGATTCGAAATGATATATGGCACAGTCGCTGTGATAGAGAGCTCTGTCCGGCACATTGGAATGATGGTATGTAAACGATAACCGATCGTGCGTCAGGCCAACGAGACTGACATCACTAAGAACGCGTGCAGCGTCCAGTGCTTGCAAATAACACTCGGTTGCCTCGCCGTACAGACGCGCCTCGGATAACACCTTGCCCAATATGGGAGCCGTCCAATATTGTTCGTCGCTGCTTCGCGACTCTGCGCTCAATAACTCTCGAAGCCATGGAACGGCCCGCATTGCCAAATCTGTCATGCCAACGCAAGTCAAAAGGTTAAGGTAGCTAACGTCTAGCGAGTATGCGGGCTGTGATATTAGCCACGATACACTTTCATCCAGAAAGAGTGACGCGGCTGTAGGAGATTGGAAGAGCCCGTCGGTTGGTGCGGTACCTTCAATCGCCCGTCGAGTCAGGTATTCCAGGCAAACTGCGAACAATTGATTGCCAACGCGCAGCTGCACCGTCGAACCCGTTCTCCTCGTTGCGCACGCTCTCACCGGGCTTGTAACGTGATAAACTTCACCATCATTTTCAATAAAGCCTTGTGTCACCAATTCAGCCAAAACCGAAGTTGATGCTCCGCAGACGCGCGCTGCTAAGATGCCAGTGAAGGGAGCTGTCAACAGCGCTATTCTTGGCAGAATAACTTTTGCGCGCGTACTCAGTCGCTCTCTGCGCACTTCAAACGCCGTGCTGAAGTGCTTCAGTTCCTTACTGGATAGCGGTAGACCTTTGCGAGCACGTCTCGCGATGTGAGACGGCATATCCCCATCGAATGCAACATTACTGTAAGCAACGAGGAGGTCCGTTTGATCCGTTTTGCGCCCAAGCTCCCAGACGCGTGTCCGGGCTGCGCGGTTCATAGGATTTAGCTGCAACACCTTGAGTGCGCTATCGAACGCGCCACGAAGATCCCCAGATCCTTCGAGCAAGGCGGTGTATTCGCCGAGCACCTTAAGCAGTAGTGAAGTAACTTCGGCCGAAACTGCAGCATACCATTCGAACCCGCAGTCTGAATTCTCCACACAGCCGTCCAGTAAGGGTCCACAGATGAGGTCTTCGGCTTCGACTAGCCTTTCGAGCCGGTGGCTCTGATCGCTTATTAGGTGTGATGCCTCAAAGAGGCTGCGAATTCGGCCGATATCTGAAACCATCGAACCGGGTACAACACCGATTGAGGTTCTGTCAACTGCGATACACTCTTCCCCGAACGCAACTCGGAGGGAGCTCACTGCCTGCCTTAGGCAATGCTTTGGATCTAGTGATTCAGCCCAGAACCGGTAAGCGATCTCCTGTCGAGAAAGCCGGTGTGCGCCTCTGGTGTCGGCTCTTCCCAGTGCCTCTGGCAGCATCAGCGCCGCAAGGGCACACCAACATTCCCTCGAACGCAGGTGGGCTCGCAGTTGGCCCCGATGTGCCTGAGGCGCACCTAGCAGTTTTACTTCCCAGAGTGGTTTTTCATATGACATGGCATGTATGTACCCAATTTTTTCGACTTGAAACGCAAATTATTTCAATTTCGCCAATTCGTGACGGTTTCGTGACGATCACCTCGGTACAATGCGGCTGTTCACGTCCTGCAGCCAAATCAATCTCCGCGTGACCATCCCGGTCCGAATTAGCATTTGTGTACCAAACGCGAGTGTTCACGCCACAGTAACAGATTGCAGGCAACGAAAGGATAGGGTATCCCATATGAATTATCTGTCACGCTCGCTGGGAATTGGCACATCTGTCCTTGCGTTCGTATCGCTTGCCAGTGCAGGATCGATCGCGCAGTCTACAGACCTATTTTTCTCGCTCGGGAGTGCCTATCCCGGATATGTGCAGCAGTTCACCAAGGACGGTGCATTCGTCAAGAACTTTGTTGTAGGACCTGCCGGTCAACTCGATGACGCTCTTGGACTTCGCTTCGGACCTGATGGCAACCTCTACGTAACCTCGTATAATGACGGTACGGTCAATAAGTACAATGGTGCAACCGGTGCGTACATTGGCACCGCTGCATCCGGACTTACCTATCCGTCCGATGTCGCGTTTGATGCGCACGGATACATGTATGTTTCGGAAGTGGTCGCCAATAGTGTTGTGAAAGTGTCGCTTGCTTCGCAGGCTGTCGTTCAGACCTATACCGGCTTCACTACACCTTATGGAATCCTTGAACGCCCGAATGGAGATCTGCTCGTATCTGCGTATAATACTGGCGAGGTCTACGACGTCAATACAACCACGGGCCTGACCACAGTTTTTGCATCTGGCTTAACAACACCGGAAGGCCTGGCGCTGGGTCCGGACGGTCGATATTACGTTTGTGGAACCGATAATGGAACTACGGTTGACGTTATCCCTGCGAATGGTGGGAGCTTCTCATTGTGGGCATCCAGCATTCCTTTTGGAACGAGCTGGGGTGTTTTCAGCGCTGGAAACCTTTATACAACTGGCAGTGGCGGGGCCACCGAACTGGACGGCACCACTGGCGCCGTGCTTGGAACCCTATACAACGGGTATAGAACCAACGCTGGCATCGATGTGCGAGGCGCCATTGCAACACCCGAGCCTGGCAGCTATGCGCTACTGGTCGGACTTGGACTTGCCGGTATGACAGCTCGAAGGAAGCGCGTAAAGATCTAACTTAGTAATGCCGATAACAACCCGTCACTCAGTTATCCAGAGCGACGGGCTTTTTTATGTCGAAGATTGATTGGTATCAATTTTTGATGTTTGCTCTTGATCAACTGTTAATTCACAGATGCTACACCGCGAGCAGCCTTGTTATTCCAGCTATGTTCGGTTAAACTTAACTGGTGAATTCGAGAGAACGCTGAAAATCGGGTGTGGGAGGGTGGAGTTGCTTAAGGAATTCAAGGAGTTTCTGACAAAATCTAACGCACTGGCGCTGGCAGTTGGCGTTATTATCGGCGCAGCGTCGGGGAAGGTTGTTTCTGCGCTTGTTGCCGACGTTCTGATGCCGATTATCGGGCTCGTTCTGCCAAGAGGTGACTGGAGAGATGCGTCGATTAACATAGGACGGTCGACGGTGGATAAGGCTGGAAAAGTCTCGGTCAATGCGATAAAGTACGGCGATTTTCTAGGCAACGTTGTCGATTTTGTCTGTATCGCGTTCGTGGTTTTTCTGATTGCCAAGCTACTGTTGAAGCCTGCTCCAGAAGAGCCTGCAGCTCCATCGCAGACCTGCCCTTTCTGCAAGGAGAGCAATGCAGTTGACGCAACCCGATGTAGGGCTTGCACTTCGGAGCTCAAATCTGCTTGATCTTTGGATTACAAGATAAAAAATTCCGCCCGGCACAGGTTTGCAACTGTAGCCGGGCGGTACTTTTTGTTAAGCTCAATCGGGGCGGTGAACCCTAGTCGCGGTCGATCATATCGCCATAGATGCCCGGCGTGCTTCCCGGGATAAGCGTCGCACCGCATGCTTTGGTGTAGAAATCGGCAGGACCAACTCCGGCGATAATGCCATAAGCGTATCCGTCCTGCCTCATCCCCCAGAGGGACGCGAGCAGCAGGGCTTTACCTATGTCCTTGCCTCGCTCGGACTCCATAACGCCGGTAGGTCCGAAGAAGCCGCGCATACATGCTTCGGTTGCGGCAAATCCTATTACTTTCCGATCTCGGATAGCTATAAACAGTGTAATCGGCTGCCTCGCATAGCACGGAGCAACCTCATCCGCCCAACTGCGCGAAAAGTTAGTCTTTATGAAATCATAAACGACACTGGTCTCAAAAGGATGCGCCCTCCGTATTATCACCCCATCAGCCCGCAGTTTCTCCAGCAAAGGGGCAACTGAGGGCAGCTTGGTGAGATGCACAAGCATATCCTGCATAATCTCTTCCGTCTCCTGGTCCGTTACGTTCTCGTCCATTGTCTTACTCATTTCGCGTCATATCGATTTTATACACACTGCTCTACTTAGAGCTGGAGCCTGCTGCGGCAAGAATGTGAATCTGGGAAGTTAGAGCGTAACTCTTGCCACCTACGTTATAGGTCAGCTCTGCATACGTCGCAGCGAAACCTGATGCGGGTCGATCCAGGTCGCCGCTCGCAACACTTCCGTTAATGCTCATTGGCATTGCTGTCCACGGAGAGTCGCGGAAATCCCTCGTTTTTGATGTGCATCTGTAGAGTTTTGCAGCAAAAGGAGCGATGTCGCTTGTTACCAAGAGTCGCGTTGCTGTCGCGCTATCAGAGTATTTCCAACTCATCTTTGGGAGCGCAGGTCCGCCACTCACAGATGCCGCAAATGCACCAACCGTGCTAACAATTCTGAGCTGAGCGTCCATCGCTGCCATGCTGTGCCCCACATTCGGGTTGTATAGCATCCACTTAGGGCCAGGCAGGCCATCCCAGTAGAGGTTGACGGCATCCTGCGCCCAGTACCTATCATTGGTAGCTGAGACGATCAATTTCGGTAAAGACAGGCGTTCACGGTAGCTGTACGGATCTTCAATCTCGAGGAGCCTCTTACCGCGCGGTGTACCTGCGATGTCAAGAAGGTTAGCGTTCGTGTAGTCCTTTATCTGTTCGCTGGGTACGCCGTAGGCTTCAAGCTGGTGCGGAATCTGGACTGCTGCATTCAACGTATCGATCACCATTGGAGCTATTGCTACAATGCGCTTGTCGCGGCTTGCTCCAGCAAGCCAGGTAGTCCAACCCCGCTTCGACGCGCCAGTTATCAAGAAGCTCGTGACCTCTTGATCTCCCGATTGTTTTGTGAATGCCTGGACGGCATCCATGGCTTTGATTACAGATTTGGCCATCGGAAAGTGGAGCGGCCAGGTTTCGTCGCCCGTTTCAAGGAATTTTTGCCATGTGTAGGCAATCAGTGCGTCTTCACTCTTGCCGCCATAGAGTGGTTGATTGGGGATATTGAACAGAATGGCAAATACGCCCCCTGTCGATTTTGCGGCCATCATGCCTAACGTCTCGTCCCCTTTGCCGCCACTACCTCCGGTGTTCAGAAGAGCGCAGAAGTTAGGGTGAGAAATGTTGGCAGTGCGGTAGATTTGGAGGTGATGCTCCCAGACAATTCCTTGCCAGGTTTGAGATACAAGATGGAGATCGTAGATTTTGCAGCCATCTACCGTCTTCTCACCGGTTTTCTCCCATCGGTACACGGGCTCAGGTCGTTTTAAATAAGCGTCCAGATCTGCGCGAGTTTGCCCGGCCACAGCCGATACTAGCGCGATGCACAGGAAGCAAGCTCTAAGGATGTTTCTCATAAGTGTGACTCTTGGATTTCTGATCGTCTTGCGGTTCATCAGCGCATTCCGCGTTCGATCCACGGGTTGAATTCTGCTGCCAATAATTATGACCTATAGGCGAATGTAGTTCACTGTTAATTTGGCCCACGTAAGCAATTAGGAGCAAACGGATCTGCACGCCAATAGGGATTGACTTTATAAGTATGACGGATGATGAACAATCTGCACGCGTGGATGGCAATCCCCCAAACCGTGGACTACATATCACGTTAGATGTTCTATGCTTCCATGATTGAATGTGATTTTCTGTAACGAAGGCGTTACAGAAAGATTCAGGAGACGCTGTTATGTTTACACAGACAGACCGCTCCGCTTGGATTTGTGGCGGTGAGATCCAGTGTCGTGAGCAGCCGGCCGAAGTGGGCCGCGCGTACCACCTTATACTTCTCGGCCCCCCCGGTGTTGGGAAAGGGACACAGGCAGAGCTGCTATGCAGCAGACTTGGCACCTGTCACCTCTCCACAGGAGACGTGTTCCGAGCGGCAAAAGATGCAGAAGATCATCAATGCAGCCCAGCAATTCGAACTGCACTGGAGGCCATGCGGAGGGGTGATCTTGTTTCTGATGATACCGTTATCGATATGGTTCGTGAGCGAGCAGCATGCCTTAAATGCAGGATCGGGTTTTTGCTTGATGGCTTTCCTCGGACCGTTGAACAGGCAATGGCGTTGGATTCACTGCTGACCGATCTAAATCTGGATCTCGATGGCGTTCTAAGTTATGAACTGGATATTGACGCTATTGTCGATCGCCTGAGTGGCCGCAGGACCTGTGAACACTGCGGAGCTGTTTACCATGTTGCGGCAAGGAAGCCGATCGTAGACGGAGTATGCGATCACTGCAGCGGCGCACTTGTGCAGCGTGAAGACGATCGCCCAGAGTCCATACGCGTACGGATGGCCGCGTATGAAGAGAAAACGAGACCTCTAAGCGACTACTACCGAGAGGCAGGAAAATTGGTCTCGGTCTCCGCCGTCGGAACTGCTGAAGCTATCTTTGCGCGAGCCCTGCAAACGCTAGGCGTTTGACCAGCTGGCTTACCGACAGTCGTTCCGTGGTGATGCCGACGTAATTGTCGACCGGGTAGCTACACAGTTCTCCTAAGAGATTGGAACTCGGTTCTCCGAACGTTGTGGCTATGAGGCGCCAGACAGAAGTTGTGCCACAACCTCTGCCAGGCGCTTCATTTTAAATGGTTTTTGAATGAGTGGGAATGCCGAGGTGCCCATATCTCCGGTAAAGTGTTCTTCGCTGAATCCCGAAATTAGCAGGATGACTGCATCCGGTCTTTGGCTTTGGAACGTGTTTGCTAGATCAATACCGCCAATCCGAGGCATCATTACATCAGTAATAAGCAGGTCAATTGCATATTCCTCACCTTCGAGCAGATCAATGGCAGCCTTTCCGTCGATTGCCTCTAACACCTCATATCCCTGGTTCTTGAGAGTTGTGGCAGTTAGTGTTCGGATCATCTGTTCATCATCGACGACGAGTATCCTCTTCTTTGATGTTGGCTTGTGCCATTCCGGAACTATCAGGAGCTCTTCTGTTCCACGTTGTTCCGACACTTTAAATCGCGGCAGAAGGATATGGAACGCTGCGCCTTCGTGTGGGGACGAATCGACGTATATTGCCCCGAGATTCTGACGGACAATACTATAAACAATAGCAAGGCCCAGGCCTGTTCCTTTGCCCTTTGGTTTCGTCGTAAAGAAAGGATCGAATATCCTAAGCTTCACCTCAGGCGTCATTCCTGCGCCGTCATCAATCACGCTAATCTGAATATAGTCGCCATCCGGCAGGTCGCCGGAGCGATTGGCAGCGCTCAGCTTTGTGGTCGTGGTCTGAATCAGTATATTTCCGGTGCCAGGCAGTGCATCCTTTGCATTTGCGACCAGATTGACAATAACCTGCTCAAGCTGGCCGGGATCAATCCAAACGGTGTCTGTCGCCGGATTCAGATCTAGCTCGAGTGAAAGGAGAACTCTGATTCCGAGGAGCTGTTTCAGCATCGGCGCCAGACCTGCTATCAAGATCGCCGGGCTCACAACTTTAGGGGCAATAACCTGCTTGTTTGCGAATGCGAGTAAGCGCTGTGTGAGCGAAGCGGCACGAGCTGAGGCATTCATTACTGAATCGAGACTTTGCAGTGATTGGTGATTTGGAGGCAGTTCGCTCATCACCTGCTCGGTGTAGCCCTGAATGATTGCGAGAATGTTGTTGAAATCGTGCGCTATAGCGCCTGCAAACGTCCCGAGGCTATCTAACTTCTGAGCCTGCAGAAGCTGGCTCTCCAATTCTCGCCGATCGGTCACATCGGCGCAAGTATGAATTATCTTTGCGACGTTATCCGTCTCATCGAATACCGGCCTTCCAATTCCCCGGAAGTACCTTAACCCGGTTTGCAACGTTCTTGTAACATCGATCTCGTAAGGTGTGCCTTGCAATGTCGATTGATTGACATTCGATCGTAGTTTCTCTCGACTGCGCTCTGGAAAGGTTAGCAGTAGTTCCTCGAAACACATCTCGTGCGCTACTTCGCCAATACCGGTAATCTTGCAAAACTCTTCGGAAACCCAGACTTTGCCGCTTGCGACATCTAGCTCCCAGCTACCTATCTGTGCAATTTCAAGCGCCTGGCTTAGCCTGAGTCGCGCCGTTTCGAGCTGTCGCTCTCGTTGTTTCCTGCTGCTAATATCTCGTGCAACCGCAGATCGGTACATCTGGCCGCTTGCGGTTCTGTGAACGATTACTTTAACCCACATCGGCACTCGCTTGCCATCCTGCGTGAGATACTCAAATTCTCCGCTCCAGCAACCAGTCTCTAATAGTGTGGGTATATTCGGGCTGTAGTTTGCCCAGCTTTCTGGCGAGTGCAAATCTCGCACGTGCTTGGTGCCAACTTCGGCCTCTGTGACCCCAAGCATACGACGGGCAGTTTTATTACAATAGATGAAGTAGCCATCGATAGTGGCGGACGCTATGAAATCGTCTGACTCTTCAATTATCTGTGCCTGCCGTTCAAGCTCCTGTTCGATCCGTTTGCGCTGAGTGATGTCCCGGGTAGCTCCATACATGCGGATGACACTACCACTGCTGTCCAGTTCCGAGCGCATAAAAACCTGTTGCCATTTATCACGCCCGTCAGGCATGAGTGTGCGAACATTTGCTATGACGACGTCGCCTGTCTGGTTGCACCGCGTAAACCTTTCCTCGCGGAGCGCTAACTCTTCTGGCGGGTATCTGCTCAAGACGTCCTCTAACTGGGGGACGCCATGGTTGATGTCGTACTCCATAACGGAGAACATCTCTTTCGACCATCGCGTTACATCCGTCGCGACATCATATTCCCAAATTCCTACATTCGTCATTTCCTGGGTCCCAACCAGCATCCGCACGGTATCTTGCAGTTGCCGCTTGCGCAATGCTGAGCTAAGTTGGCTCAGTGCGAGACCCACAATTGCACAGATGTGCTTCGCCTTCTGCAAGCCATTGGGGACAGGCCTTGAGCCGCGTAAGGGGGAAAATGCAAGTACGCCGCGCGGCTGACTATCGGCGGCTACGATCAGAAATCGGCCCTCGGTGCACTCCAGGATACAGTCACATTGGTTTGTCCAGGGAACAGCGGCGACAAGTTGCTCAATCCGCAAGAATGAGTCATCGATTCTTGTGTCTGGTGAGTACGGCTGCAAATATTGATTTAGCGGTGAGACAAGTGGAAACTGTTCGGATTCAGTTAGATGTGGGGTAAGCGTCAAACAGCGCACACATTGCAGTGATTATGCATTGTGTGCGCTGTTTTCAATTTCGTTGGATTGTGTATTGCTTATGCGGACTTGGTCGCGGCGCCGCCGGCTCGGCACTTGCTTTGGATTGTTTCGTCCCACG
>CAIXIX010000315.1 GCA_903919615.1 uncultured Chthonomonas sp. | reverse complement strand
TCGAGGCTCGAAACGTGGAACCTTACATAGGAAAGTATAACACCGTATAGGTTAAAATGTCAAGGGAAATGCACACTCTGGCAACATTCACTACAATAACATTGTGTGGCACCATTCGCCCGTTAGTGAGAATTACGATGTGTAAGTTGTGCTTTTAGTTTTGCGATTTGTTCGCGAGCTGCGGGAACGGCTACTGCACCTTCGGGTCTAATTGTGCACTTTCTCAAATAACTCTCAAATGCCTCGATCGCGCCGTGCGTGTCGCCCATTTTTCTAAGAATTGTGGCTAGATTGAAATATCCAATTGTAAAATCGGGATCAAGTGCGAGCTCTGAACGGAATTCCGCAGCCGATTCCGCCAGCAGGCCGACGTTGGCATAACCAATTGCGAGTGTGTTATGTGCTGCCACATTCTGCGGTTCAAGTGCCGTCGCCTGCTTCAATTGTTCGATGCCTGCCTGAGTGTGACCAGCCGAAAGCAGCACCATTCCTAGATTGCATATCGCTTTTACATTGCGCGAGTCGAGCGAGATAGCATACCGGAGTTCAGTAATCGAATCGTCAATTCGGCCAAGTGTCGCCAGACAGCTTCCCAGCCTTACATAGCTAGATGATAACTTGGGCGCGATTGCGATTGCCGCATTATATTCCGGGATCGCTTCTTCGCCGCGATTTACCAGGAGAAGCGTGTCACCGAGGAGAACATGGACTTCCGGATCGGCACGGTCGTTTTGGGCCGCCAGAACGAGCTCTGGGATCGCTTCGACCGGCCGCTGTTTGCCAAGCAGACACTTGCCGGCAACCAGGTGCGCTTTGCGAATCTTGCTGTCGATTCGAATCGCATGTTTTGCGTCCACAAGCCCGCTATCATACTCTTTACTCAAAAAGCTCTCTTCACTGCCATCCAGAAGCCGGATCAATGTGATTGATCGGTATGAATACCATGAGCAGATGGGAAACAGAATAATAGATGCGATAAAAACAATGAGGCGGCTGGGCGTGAGCGCGTTTGCCAGTGTGCCAGTCCTGCCGTGCGGCCGGATACCCTTTTCCTTTAAGGTCTCAACCGAATAGAGTTCAAGCAAGAAGTCATTGCGCTGACGGTAGATATCGTATCGTGTGTCGTAGTATAGGCGCCAGATGAGGAACCAGAAGGCAACAAAGCAAACAACCCCTATAAAAGCGGAGTACTCTGCAAACTTAACTGAGGGCTCGTGGATAAGAGAATAGAACAATTAGGACTTGCGAATAGGAGACGCTGGCGCCTTGTATCGTCGCGATCGGCGCCGCAATGCGAAACCGCTGGTAATCGCGCCAGCAACTATGAATCCCCACTGACTCGGCTCTGGAACCTGAATCCAGTTATACGTAATAGTCAGGGTTGCGTTGGTTGACCACAACGAGGCATCTGTCTTAGTCGTACCGCCGGTGATAGTATCCGTGGATATGCCAGCCAGATCAAAGTAGATCGTGCCACCATACAACTGCGAATAGGTAGCAAGGCCCGAGCTAATGGTCGTACTATTAGAATTGTAGCCAGTCGTATAGGTTGCTGATTGCGCAGCAGAAGTACCGTTACGAGCAACCAGGTTAGTTGTCGAAGTTTTCGAAGTTGCAGACGAGCCCAGCAGGGCCGATGACGAACTAATCCCCGTACCAGTCACAGCATTAAACAGTTCGAGATTGGTCGTGTTCTGTATCGTGTAAGTAGTTGAGGTAAGACCGTTGTTCGTGATCTTAAGTGTGCCATTTGGGGTATATGTCGTCGAAGCTCCACCCTGTATGGTAATTGTAATACTTTGCAACTGCGAATACGCATGCGCCGCAGGGTTGTACTCTGCAACCTGAAAATAAACGCTGCCGTTTGCCGAAGTAATCGTCCCGGTGTTGGTAGTGCCCGCATGATACTGTCCAGTACTGCCGTTATACGCTCCAGCGCTATCGGATGTCATCGTGGCAACGCCACTTCCACCGGTCGCGAGAGTATAAGTTGTAGTCTGAGTAGACAACTGCGCGGATGCGATACCGTGGACGCAAAGAAGCATCACTCCGCCAGCAAGCTTGCAGAGGTGCTTTCCAACCTGTTTCCAACTTTGATCAACAGTTCGCAGAACCATAAACCGGATTTTCCTCTCGAACCTTTCGGGACGCTCGAACTTCGGTAGATCGATTGTTTCTGTAGCCTGTCTAAACCGCGTCTAGCGATCCAGCGCGCCAACAAAGGCGCTCTTCCTGGCTTAATCCGCACTGGCCGCAATTTCAAGACTGCGCGGACTCACGTGGTCCCGTTAGCAACACAACCTTTGAAGTATATAATTACTGCTGCAAGAGTTGCGCAACCTTCATAATTATACCACGGTTGTATATTATTGCAACTAGATTCTTAACGGAGTCTAATGTTTCGGGCCGTATTTACGACCGCTTGCTCGTCCGTCAATGGGCTCCCGTGAGGCACGTCATCCAACAAAGGAAATCACGTCACTCGGGATTTTCTACTGCCCATGCCCTATACGACGATTCAATTCGTTGAGTTGTTTCACGGCTAGTGGCACGCCGACAGCAAAGCTAGGATGCGTTGGCGCTTTCCGCAAATAGCTCTTATACGCTTCAGCAGCGCCTCTTAGATCTCCTGCATCTTTTAGGGCGGAGCCCAGATTAAAGTATCCGAACCCATATTCCGGATCGATTGCAAGTTCAGCCCTGAATTCTGCCGCTGCCTCACGGTACATTCCCATTTGGGCATAGGCTGAGGCCAGGGTATTGTGCGCCGCAATATCGGCTGGAGATAGATCAATCGAGCGCTTAAGATATTTAATTCCCTCTTGTGGGTCACCGTTACCAATCAGATATGAACCGAGATTAGCATTCGCTTTGACATCCGCACCTGAGATAGACACCGCATAGCGAAACTCCTTAATCGCGTCGTCGACTCGCTTTAATTGGGCAAAACAGCTGCCAAGCCGCACATAGTTATTTGCATCTTTCGGCGCAATTGCAATTGCCTGTTGGAATTGTTTGGCAGCATCCTCAGGATGTTCTTGTGCAAGCAAGACATCTCCAAGGAGAACGTGAATGCTAGCATCGGCATGGTCGGCATTTGCAGCAAGGCTTAGCTCGCGGATACCTTGATCGATCTGGTTGTTCCGCATAAGCGCCTTCCCGAGTTGGACATGAGTGGAACGCACCGCTGGATCAATTCCTTCAGCCTTGCGATAGATCCTAACCGCTTCAGGATAGTTCTGCACCGAAACGCTATATTCGCCTGCTTGCCAGTAGTGAATTATGAGGTAGTTGCGTAAGCCGTACCACAAAGAAAGTGTGAAAACGAAGCCGATTACTAGAAGCGTACGAACAAATGAAGGTACGCTACTTTGTACCGGCTTCCAGCCACTTTTGGCCGCAAGACTCGATTTCGCATCTGCCTCGATCGTCTCTTCATCGCCATGGAGGTCGCTGTAACCAATCTCTGGCTCGAAGTAGCCCGGTGATCTACGTCGAATCCACCTGCGAATTGAATTGAATAGCGCAAGCAATGCCACTGCGCAACCAAAAACCGAAAGCAAAACCTTACCCTGGCTTGGCGAGTGCATGAGATCAAACCAAAACATGTTAAGCTGGTTAGTCAGGCTTACCACAGCTGGAACTCTCCCATCTGGTCCGAGTTAAAATATTAGTTGAACTATCGTTTGTTTCCGAACCGTGCCTGAATTCTTGCGATTTCCGATTTGGCTTTATCTATTGTCTGCCGCTCCTCAATGTTCTGAGGTGTCATGGAAACGCAGGATCTAAACTGTTCTAGGGCTCTATCCCACTCATTTAATCGCTCCAGCGTTGCCCCATAATCATAAAACGGAATTGGCGATTTCTTATTGAGCGAAATGGCTTTCCGAAACTCCACAATCGCCTCATTGTACATCTTATACTCTGCGTAGGCGGTTGCCAAAGTATTGTGTGGCAGCACTTCATTTGGTGCAAGGGCAATGGCTCTCTTGCAATGTGCAACCCCTTCGTCGAGGTGGCCGTGATTCACCAGAAGTGCGCCTAATTTCATATGGGCCTTGAAGTTATCAGGTTCAAGTTTGATCGCATACTCATAGGCTCGGTAGGCTTCGTCGAGGTTGTTTAGCTGCTCGAGGCAGGAGGCAATAGCAATTTGATATGCTGCAGACTGTTTGTCAATTTCGGCGGCCCTGCGGTAAGCCTTCAATGCTTCCTTAGGCCGATTCAGGAGCAGATAAGCATCCCCTAAATACGCAGAAGGATCTGGGTCGGAATGTTCTCCTGTCGCGGCAATTTCAAGTTCTTCAATTGCAGACCGAACTCGGCTGGAACGGAATAGGGAATCGCCAATGAGGAAGTGGCTATGCCTCAGGCCCGGATCCGCCCTAAGTGCCTTCTTGAAGCATACGATCGCGCCGACGTAATCGTGGATAAGAGCTCTGCTCGTACCATCGCGCCAGTTGGAGACGATAGTGTAGTTATGTAGGGCATAGGCGGAGCCCGCGAACGAGACTGCAAATGCGATTAGTATGACGATTAAAGTGGTTAGTCGTGATAGTTTTCTTGCACGCTTTCCTGCCCTGAATTTTCTTCCTTTGCGGCTGGGAGGTGGCAAGGGAATTTCGCCTGGGTCCTCTTCATCATGGCCAAAAGCCTCATCAATTAGCACTGAAGGCTTATACATGTCTTTATTATTTGCCCGGACGTGGTAAATTCGCAGTAATACAAGCATAGCGACACCAATTGACGCAGTCGCAATGCCTGCATACATGTGCATGTTGGTTGGCTCGCGCAATGTGGAAGCGATACTCATAATTGCGCCTCCGCGCACCGTGCAGTTACGAAAACCTTACCGGTCGGTGGAGCGCAGACTGGCAAATTACGCGCTGACATAACTAAATTTCCTATGCTCATTTCCGGATTACTGTATGCACGAAGGTTCTCACATTGACGGATCGATACCAATGGGTTATACTTTTGTGTGCTCGATGACCAACCGACGATTGCGTGGGGTCCTTCTAAAGGAACCATTCCCGTTGCGTTTGAGGCCCCATCGGTGCAGTCGGGGAGAGGTGGCCGAGTGGTCGATGGCACCTGTCTTGAAAACAGGCCGTCCGAAAGGGCGCGCAGGTTCGAATCCTGTCCTCTCCGTTCATTAAGTTTCACGATCACTTTGTTTGTATTGGTTATGTTGTTTTGGCTGCACACAAGCATTCTCATCACACGATTTAGTTTTATTCTGGCTGCGCCAGGGTTGCGTCGTTAAGGAAATCTGCCCTATACCTCAGTTGAGCAATAATGGCTCTTTCGTATTTTGACGCATCTGAGAGGCGTTTCAGGTGGTGTTCACGTACAATACGGCCTACAAGATCAGAGATCGGAGCGCAAGATCCTCGGTTCACTTTCCTGTCGAAAAGCGTAGCCATGCCGGCTTCCGACTTTACAACGTCGGAAACTTTTCCGGTGATCATGCCCTCGGGAGTCTGGATAGAAATCGGATCTTCCGCGGGCCAGTACATTGAACGAGCTACATGGATTTGGGCCGATCGGAAAGCGGTGCTGTGCCGGCCAGCTCGCTGAAACACAGCCGTCAGCCTCTTGTCATCGATAGTTTTCAATACGGCATCTTTGCCCGAAAGCTCTGCCCCTGTAGTCGGATCAAGCACCGTAAGGGTTCCGTCGTTATTAACATCAATTCCGTATCGATGGAAATCTTTAGCAAACTCCTCAGGAGCTCTGCGCTTTTCCGTTTTAAGCACTTCCGCCAGAGAATGCTTGCCATCATCCAACGTAATGAATTGCAAGAATCCCACGCTCAGATATCCTGTATCATAGGTGTTTACAGCCTCGAAGGTGCCCTCCAACTTTGAAACTGCTGCTGCAATTCGCATTTCAGAAGCAGACATGCCAGCTTCCGTGCACGCAGCTGCCAGCTCCTCGGGGTGCATTGTTCCTGCGCAAACCACTCCCTGTCGAAACCGATAGTAGGCATATGCCGTAGGCACCGTTACATTATCGGTGTATGCAAAAGACTCTGCGTCCCCAAACGTCACTGTGTATTGCATGGGTGTTACTGCGGATGCAAAGACTGGAGGATTGCCTAGAGCTAACTGTAGTGAAGCCGGAATAGGGCCGGGATCTGCCACTGCGCCAGTTCCTGGTAACACTGGTTTTAAAGGAGTGGCTCGCGCTGCGGACTGTTTTGCCGAGTTTTGTAGTGCGAGATTCGCACTATCCGCAGCCGCTTGTGCCGCTCGCCTGTCGCATAATAATCGGGCTTGCACCCATATTTTCCAGGCACTCC
This sequence comes from uncultured Chthonomonas sp., assembly GCA_903919615.1. Lineage (GTDB taxonomy): Bacteria > Armatimonadota > Chthonomonadetes > Chthonomonadales > Chthonomonadaceae > CAIXIX01. The sequence goes on along the minus strand of CAIXIX010000315.1, from coordinate 16,126 downwards.
GATCGCCTTCTGCGTCCAGTGCCGATATCGTAGGAGGCAGGAAGCCGGTTCCCACAGCCGCCTGAAAACGATAAAGCCATTCGGAACCTTCGGGAGTTAGATGTACCTGAAGGACGCCGCGTGCCAGCGCGTCCTGCGGAAACGATATCGTGTAACATCCTGGAGCAGCCCAATTTGATATCACGCTCGTTCGTTCGTCCGAAGTGAACAGAGGTTGCTGTTGTGGCAGTGGAGCCGAGCTGATCATGACGGCGAGTATTGGTAAGATAAGCATACTGCTTTCCCCGAGCAGACTGAGCCAACGGCAGAGACCGACGATCCCTAAATCATCATTCGATCTTTGATTTGGAGATAGCGATTAACCAGCTCAACTGAAAGATGTTCAGGAGTCGAATCTACAGCAAGAACTCCTCGCTGGCTCAACAGTGCTCTCGCGAGCCGTCGATCCTCGATCCCCTGAATAGCTGCAACCTGTCTGTAAGCGTCACGGACATTTGCCGGTGACGATTCTGCTGCCTCATGCAGTCCATTGTCCTGGAGTGTAACTGCTGCTACTAGGTGTCTCGGCTGCAAAAGGCCGAGCTCTTCAATAGTTTGCCGCGAACTATCAGGATCCCACAGGTCGGTGAAACAGACTATCAAGGCACGCTTACGCCATCTCGAGTGCAAATAGCTGATAGCAGTCCGGTAATTCGCCTCAGCAAGCGTTGCATTTAGATTGTACAGCTTGTTTACAATTGCGTAAAGCTGCGACTTGCCCCGTTTTGGGGGGATGAAGCACTCGACCTCGCGCGAAAATACCAGTAACCCAACGAGATCGTCGGAAGTACACGCAACGTACGCTAGCAGGATTGCAGCGTTGATTGCGTAGTCCAGCTTCAGTTGACCGTCAATATCGGTCAGCATTGTGCGACCGGTGTCGAGCATGATAATTACGGCCTGGGACTTCTCAACTTCATACTGGCGTGAAACGAGTCTTCCCGACCTTGCTGTCGCCTTCCAATCAATCCTGCGCATCTCATCATCTGGCTGGTAATCTCTCAGGCTCTCGAACTCGCGTCCGATACCCTGGATTCGTGCTCGGCGAACACCCATCTGCTGAAGTTTCCCACGCCGTGCCATCAAGTCAAAGCGGGCCGCATCGGCGATGCCGGGATAGACTTTCACATTCTCCGCATGGTGCGCGACTTGCTGCCGGTCGACCAGTCCTAAACTGCCATGAACCGTAACAAACGTGGCGCCAAATAGATGATCTCCCCTCCGCTGGGCGGTTATGGGATATGTGAATCCTCCCCGCCTGTGAGGCTCTATTGCCACAGATGCTGTTTGCGCAGCAGAGGATTCATCTGAAATGCGCATTGAAGCGGGACAGCTGTCACTTACGGATAGGCGCAGCTCTCGGTCGCTCATACTGCGAATTCCGATATGTACCACACCCTCTTCGCCAACGGTCAGTCGCTCTGGCGTCTCACGTGTTAGCAGGATATGGTCCGCATGTGGCATCAATTTGAAGTCAACTACTGCCAGTGCTGCAAGGCATCCGTACCAGACGAAGGCGAAAGCCAGGGCCACGCTTTCCAGTCTGGCAATTCCCGATAAGAGGATCCAGATCAATCCGGAGCTAAACAGCAAAAACCAGCGTCTCGTCAGTATCAAGCTTCTGTATCCGTTGAAAGTACGGTGCTAGTTTGATCTTCTGGGGCGGCTGTTTCGGGCGCGACAACAAGAATTAACCGAAAACCAGGCGACAAAATCCGATCGCCTATTCGAAGCTTTCGTCCACGGCGTTCATCGACCTCTCCATTAACCGTTACCCCGGAACCGGGAAGAAACATCTTTGCTTCACCACCTGAACCGATGACTCCACATATCTTAAGAATCTGTCCGAGAGTAACGTGATCGTCTGTCAATTTGAACCGAATTGGCTCTTGTTTGTTCGGTGTAGCCTTAGGCTTGCGGCGTGTCCTCATAATAGATAGTATGACCTATTGTTTGCTGTAACCGTGAGGTTCGCTATGTGAGCGTTGGATTGTTGAATTCAGAAGGTTAATCGAGGCGTTTCGTCAAAATTGAGTGCGGCAATGCAGCATACAATTTCGAGATAAATTAATGAGTACTACATTGCTTGCGGCTGGCAGCATTAACGTGCAAGCAGTCAGAAACACATTCCCGACTGTTGGGCGGGAGCAGAGAGGCAGTTAGATGCAAACTATTGTTCAGATTTCGCTGGATCTTACCAGCAAGGAAGAGGCCCTCGAGACCGCGGCCATTGCCATGCGCGCCGGAGTAGACTGGTTGGAGGCTGGCACGCCGCTAATTCTCGCTGAGGGTTTACACGGCGTTCGAGCGCTGCGCGCAGCATTCCCCGAAACTCCGATTGTCGCTGACCTAAAGACGATGGACGGCGGGTATCTGGAAGCTGAAATGATGGCTCAGGCAGGTGCAACCCATGTTGTTGTGATGGCTAGAGCGCATCCTGCGACCATCAAACAGGTTGTTAAAGCGGGTAAAGACTATGGCGTGAAGGTGATGGGGGACAACCTGGGATGTGACGACATGGTCGATGGCGCGAAACTTCTCGAGGACCTAGGGTGCGATTTTGTAATCCATCATATCGGCTATGACGAACGCCGCGACTCCGATGTTCAAGCCGCTTATGGTGGACGAATGCCAAGTCCGCTGGACCGATTGGCCCAGGTCGTCGCTGCGGTAACAATACCTGTGCAAGCAGTGGGCGGGTTAAGCATTGAGCAGGCCATCGCATGTCCGAAGTATGGCGCACCCCTCGTTGTGCTTGGGGCCCCTTTAACGGTTGACGCAGATGCCTTCAAGACAGCTGCTGGTGACCTTGAGGGTGCGCTTCGCGAGATATGCCGCAGGATCCGGGAATAGCGTACTTTGAAGATCCATCATCGTCAATTCGATCTGGATATCTGCTCGGTGGTCACAATCGCCACCGAGCAATTCTCTCGGGTATGCCAACTATGAAAGGTTCGCTAATTTCCCATCCGCGACAGCAGTCATCAATGCGCTGTGGCGAACTGATGGTCTTGGCTGGCATGGTCGGCGCAGTCGGCAGTCTTTACTTTGTTTGGGAGCGTGAGGCAGCATCCTCGGCTTCGTTGGCCGCATTTGGATCGTCCGTATATACCAATCCAACGATTCAACTAACTGGATTCCAATGTGCGGCCCATTGGCCAATAACAGTTTTTGGTATTGGCGCGGGCCTTTCACTCGTCTCGTTCCGATCAGCTAAAGATCAATCTCAATCCGTATTTATTGGCGGGGTTGCCGCTATACTTGCATGTTTTGCATCGCTGCATTGGCTAGCAAAATCCGATTTCACGCCATTGCCGGGCACGATTATTGCACTGTGCTCGTGCGCTAGCATGATTTATGGATCGTACTTACGCCATGCTGCCATCGACTGTCCACTGGATATTGAATCAACCAATCAATAATCGTACTGTTTGAACCTCTCTTCGGGGTTCAATAATAGGTAACTTAAACAATATGTCCGACGCGGTTTCAACCTGGACGGACTTTATAGCTGGTGTCATACAAGGGGGTACGAATGAAAGCTGTTATTATGGCGGGCGGAGAAGGTACGCGGTTGAGGCCGTTGACCTCTCAACGGCCCAAACCGCTCGCACCTGCACTAAATGTACCCATCATGGAGCACATCGTGCTTCTGTTGAAATCCCACGGGATAACGGACATCGTCGTCACACTTCACTATCTCGCTGATGAGATCGAAGGATACTTTGGAGACGGCGCGGAGTGGGGAGTAAACCTTATCTACTCTGTCGAAGACACGCCGCTCGGCACGGCAGGAAGCGTTAAGCAAGCGGAAGCCTATCTGAAAGATGGTACGTTCTTAATTATTAGTGGCGACGCACTCACAGATATCGATATAGACAAGGCCATTAAGTACCATCGAGACAAACAGAGCATGGCCACCATTATTCTTTCGCACGTCCCAAATCCTCTAGAATTCGGTGTCGTTATTACAGACGATGAGGGGCATATCCGCCGGTTTCTCGAGAAACCATCGTGGGGAGAGGTGTTCAGCGATACAGTTAATACTGGCATGTACATTCTTGAGCCATCTGTGTTCGACTATATGGAGATGGGGAAGAACTATGACTGGAGCCAGCAGATCTTTCCACAGATTCTAGCCGAGGACAAACCTCTGTTTGGCTATGTAATGGATGGTGACTACTGGTGCGATGTGGGTAATCTGAACCAATACCGCGAAGCTCAGTACACCGTAATGGATGGTCAGACTAGAGTGCAGGTTGGTCGCGGTGGAAACGCAAAGGGGAGCGGCGTATGGCTTGGCGAAGGGACGGATATCTCGCCAACCGCACAGATACTTCCTCCAGTGGTAATAGGCAAGAACACCAAGATTAAAGCAAATGCAATTGTTGGACCCTACAGTGTAATCGGCGACAACTGCATAATTGAAGAGAAGGCGACACTACATCGCTGTATCCTTTGGGACAATGTGTACGTAGGTGTGGAGGCTCGTTTAAGCGCTTGCACCGTTTGTTCCCACACGACGATCGATAGAAACTGTGTGGTTCAAGAGGGTGCTGTAATAGGGCAGAGATGCCGAATTGAAGAAGACAGCACAATCCGAACGCAAATAAAGCTGTGGCCAGATAAGATCATTGAGGCGGGGAGTACCGTAACGATGAGCCTGATCTGGGGACAGAAATGGGCCGGATCCCTTTTCCGCAAACAGGGGGTAATGGGCATTGCAAATATAGAGCTCACACCCGATTTTGCGTGCAAGCTCGGCGCGTCGTTCGGCGGGTATATGAAGCGCGGCAGTACGGTCGTTACAAGTCGAGATTCAGGCCCGGTCGCTCGAATGATGAAACGCGCAATGATATCCGGACTCCTTTCTGTTGGCGTCAACGTTCTAGATATGCGGTCTATGCCACTACCGATTGCCCGCCACGGTATCCTTGGCTCACAGGCGAGCGGAGGTGTCCACATCCGCCTCGCGCCAGACAATCCAAAGATGGCGTTGATTGAGTTTTTTGATGAGCATGGCGTCTATCTATCCAAAAATGCTGAGCGCAAGGTCGAGACGATCTTCTTCCGTGAGGATTTCCGCCGTGTCGATGCCACCGAAGTTGGTCAGCTTGAGTTTGCCGGCAGAAGCATTGAACAGTACTCAGAGAGCTTCTATCACCACCTGAAGGTCTCGGAGGTTGAAACGCGGCATCTCAAGGTAGTTGCAGACTTTGCCTTCGGCAGACTTGCAAGCATCTACCCAACCATGCTAGGTCGAATGGGATGCGATCTAATTACTCTGAATGCCTATCCCGATACGAGTAAGACGCCTAAGACACGTGAACAGCGAGACGCTCACTTGCCTAACCTGACGCAGATCGTTCAGACGCTGCACGCAGATTTCGGTGTGCTGTTTGAGGCGGATGGTGAACGACTTACGCTGGTTGACGAGCGCGGTGTTGTTATAGGGGGCAATCAACTGCTAACAATCATGGCAGTATTGATGGCAAGAACAAAGGAGCATGCGCGGATCGCAGTTCCCGTCACAGCTCCGAATCAGATTGAAAGTCTCGTTGGGCTTCATGGTGGCGAAGTTGTAAGAACGAAGACAGATATTCGCGCTCTAATGGATGTTTGCTCAGGAGACCCAGGACGACCAGGTCGAGTGGACTTTGCAGGAGACGACGGCGGTGGATTTATCTTCTCAGAGTTCCAGCCATCGTTCGATGCGATGTACGCGTTTGGAAAGCTGATGGAAATGCTGACCATCAGTGGCATATCTATCACTGAGCTTAGCAATGAGCTGCCACAGGTTCACGTTCATCGGGCGCATGTTCGGTGTCCATGGGAGCACAAAGGGCGAATCATGCGTGAGCTAACGCGTGAGAGCGATGCGCTAGCCGGTAACGATGACTACAGAATCGAAATGATCGATGGTATCAAGCTGTTCAAGGGCGATGAATGGACTCTCATTTTGCCTGATGCTTCCGAACCGGTGTTTCATATCTATGCAGAAGGCGCGACAACTGAATCTGCCATAGAAATGGTTAACAACTACATCCGCAGGATCGAAGAGCTGAGAGGGTGATAGATTCGATTAGCTCGAAATCTATTCACTGGCGCTGAACGAAACGAGCCCTCATGCAGAAACTCTGTATGAGGGCTCGTTGCTTAAGTGACAATTGTAAACTATTCGATCTCGGGAGACTAGTCGCGTGCCCAGAACATCTCACCTGGCTTTTCTTTTACCACGGCGATTTCGAGGGTCTGCAGCGCTTTCGTAAGTCCCTCTTTGGTGCTCATCATGCCATCTTCATGCTCAATGGAGAGTACCCAGTCGTATCCAACTGTGCGCAGATTCGTAACGAAGTCATTCCACCACGATTGTCCGTGGCCATAGCCTACGGAGCGGAATACCCAGCTTCGAAGTGCGATGTCGCCGTAGGACTTTACATCCAGGTTGCCATTGATTCCGCTATTAATTGGATCGATGCGTGTATCTTTTGCATGAACATGGAAGATAGCGCCCGCAGGCCCAAGTACGCGAACCGCAGCAATTGGATCGATACCCTGCCACCAGAAGTGGGATGGGTCGAAGTTGCAGCCGATGTTGTCACCTGCTGCTGCTCTTAGCTTAAGAACGGTTTCAGGGTTGTACACGATAAAGCCAGGGTGGGCTTCGATCGCAAACTTCACGTTATGCTCGGCAAGGTAGGCATTCTGTTCTTTCCAGTACGGAATTCCGACTTCGTTCCACTGGTAGTTGAGAATATCGCGGAACTCATCTGGCCACGGACAGGTGACCCAGTTAGGATCACCGCCGCGGGGCCCTGCAGGGCATCCGCTGAATCCATTGACAACACCAAGGCCAAGTTTCTCGGCAAGCAGCACGGCTTTGCGAAACGCCTCATGATGTTCGGCAGCGATGCTCCTATCGGGATGAAGCGGATTGCCGTGCACAGAGATTGCTGAGATCTCAAGTCCGCGACTCTCGGTGAGGCTCAGCAGCTTCTTGCGCGCTCCTTCGTCGGATATGAGAGTGTCTATGCCGCCAACATCATCCAGGTGCCTTGTGCCCGGGTAGGCTCCGCCGCCGAATTCAACAGCCTTGATTCCGGCGCCAGCAATAATATCCAGCGCTTCCTCGATTGGCCTGTCGTGAAACAGGGCTGTAAAAATTCCGATCTTCATTGTGCCTGATGCTCCTTAAATTGTTTTCCGCCTGCATCCTGCGCCGGATGCGCGCACGATTGGAGAACAGAGCCTGGCCCGGGCACTTGGCCGTTAGCCGGTTCTGCGTCTCCTTTTCGACATAACAAACGCAGCCCCCGTGGCAAAGATTGCCGTAACGAGCAGCGAAGTTGGTTCGGGTTCAGGTACGTACGTTGCGTGCAGGTCGTCGAGCGCGATTCCGTTCCCCGAAATGGTTACAACATCAAATGGAGTCGAAGAATAGTAACCATGCCAGTCCAGTTTACCATCACCTGTTGAAGAATGGCTGTAGTTAAAAGTCTGAGTTCCCACAAGGGTAGACCCAGAGAAGTAGTTCATCGTCATAATGGCTGGATCAGTAAGAGGCAGCGAGTCGTAAGTGGTTGCTCCCATGTATCCGCCGAACGCGTTGAGACCTTTATCAAAGGTAATAGTAGCTGTATCGGGAAAACCGAAGAGGGCTAATCCCTGGTAGCCACCATTATCCGGCGCAATTGCAGCGCCGCTTGTACCAAGGCCAAAGCTGGGATCATTATCATTGTCGTTGGCGTGATAGATGATCATGTCCTGGTTTAAACTCGTTACGGTGGCGTGGTTCTGGAAGATCGCCGATCCTTCCTGGAAGAATGTAGTTCCATCAAAATCGGGAAACTCTTCGAACGAATCTTGCAGGCTCCCATAAAATGGGGCAATTGGAACCATCTGGGCTCCAACTTTGAGTTGGGGTAACAGGAACAGAGTGCCAACCAGGGCTACATGCAACACGTCCGGATGTTTCATGCTCATTGTCCTCTCGAAAAGTAGTTCAACCAGGAATTGTGTGGATCAAGCTTGTCTTGATTTCTTTAGATCTTCTCCAATACAGAACGTATCATCAGTCTGATTATAAATATAGATGTGTCGTTTGTCAATCAGGCATTCAGCGTATTATGTGCAAATGTTGCGTTACAGGTCTCCAAACCATGTTCTCTACTGCTATCTTGACGCTCCATTCGTCCTGTGGTATCCTATCGCAGGTGCGAACACGCCGTGTGGCGTTGGTTCGCACTCTCTTTTTATCAACTTTCCGGCATCCACGCCACACACTTTGTCCAAAAGGGTAAACCAGACAATGTCGCACGACGAGATAATACTCACTGCGAGCACCAAGAAGCAGAAGGAAGAAGAGCTTCTTTATCTTAAGACGGTTAAGCGTGCGGAAAATACGGAAGCGATAAAGAAGGCTCGAGAGTACGGCGACCTTTCCGAGAACTTCGAGTATCATGCGGCTAAGCAGTCGCAAGCGATCCTGAATGGCAGAATCAAAGAGCTAGAGGCTCTCTTAGATCGCGCTAGGATTGTTGAGGACGGGTCAGAAGGCGGTTTAACCGTTGGCCTAGGCTCTATTGTCGAGGTCAGGGATCTGGAGACAGAAGATGAGTGGGAATATACCATCGTCGATGCCAGCTCAGCGGATCCTATTAACGACCGTATCTCTTATGCTTCCCCGGTGGGCCAGGCCCTAATGCGGCGCGTGGTCGGAGATGTCGTTGAGGCGCCGATACCGGATGGCACAGCGCGATACGAAATTATCGGCCTCCGGCACAGCTAGCATCGCACACCAATTGTTAAGGCGGGCAGACTTCTAATCGCGAAGCCTGCCCGCCTTTTTATTTTCGGCCGATCAAAACGTAAGACTAAATAGCAACAAGCTCGCGGTTGCCGTGCGCGCTCGAAACAGTGCGAGTTGGGCGCGAGCCCTTAAGGGCGCCTTCGGGCATGCCGAGTCGGACGGATTGCCGCTTTTTCGCCGCGCGAGCGCTCAGACGTGCTTGAAGCGCAGTTGCATGGGCGATTGCTGCTTCTAGTGGATCGCCGGTCTTATCACCGCCAGTAAGCATAGCTGCCTGCCCAAGGTTCCAGTACTGCGAACCCGCCGGACAAGCCTCAACAATCCACACCTTACGGTCAATGTCCTCTACGACGGAGAAGGACATCCCTGGTGTGATGGACCAGGTTTTGTGAACGCGAATGACTACAGGCCTTGGGGCTACAGATCTCATGATTTTGCTTCCTCGTGCACCATTGCGTCTGGTGTACGTTTTTAAAAACTCCTCAGTAATTAATTGCACAGATATGCTACCTCTATTATACGAAGCATGCAATGGATATGTTCCCAATTCTGTGTGAAATGTCTAACAAGCCCTATGCGCGCAGCGAGGCGCATCCTGGGACAGTAATCCGCGGAATTTGGTCTGAGCGGTAAGCCGCCAGCAACGGAAAATCGGCTGCTGCGGTTCAATTGGGTAAGCAGGGAAGGAACAGGCAATACATTTGTAGAACGATGGTTAACTACTGGTTATCTTCTGGTGAGTGAATGTGCGAGCCAAATAATCGGCACGGGGAGGCAAGACTAGTCGCCCAAAGTGTCCCGATAATGTATTCCAGGCTGAACCATCCATGAAACCGATGATTGGCAGAAAGGGCAGATTTATATGAGTAGTTCAGACAATGGAGACGTTGCTGTGCAGCATACCGGTTCAGCCGGTGGAAATGTTGCCGCGCGACTCTCGGTAATGATGTTTCTCGAATTTCTTATCTGGGGCGGATGGTATGTAACGGTCGGAAACTATATGGGCGCGCATGGCATGAGCAACAATATTGCCATGGTTTATTCTCTTTGCCCGATCGCGGCGATCATCTCTCCCTTCTTTCTTGGAATGGTAGCGGATCGCTACTTCTCCACAGAACGCGTCCTTGCCGTGCTGTCACTGTTGGGTGGCGGCTTCCTGATGGCAGTGCCAGTATTTGCTGCGTCGGGAAAACCCCAATTATTCTTAGCGCTGCTGCTGCTGCACACACTCTGCTTTATGCCGACACTCGGGCTGACAAGCTCGCTTACATTTCATAATGTTACGGATCAGGAGAAGCAGTTCCCCGTCATTCGCGTGTTTGGAACAATTGGATGGATCGCTGCCAACTGGATTGTTAGCAAGTTCCTGCATGGCGACCAGACGACGGTGCAATTCTGGGTGGCAGGCGGCGCGGCGGTCCTACTGGGCCTGTATAGCTTTACGCTTCCGCACACTCCCCCTCCGTCCGCAGGCAAGAAGGCGACGGCACATGATATCCTTGGCCTTGATTCGCTGGCGTTACTCAAGAAGCCGTCGTTCCTGGTCTTCATCATCTGCTCACTGTTGATCTGTATCCCGCTTGCATTCTACTACGCTTATGCGGCGCCTTACGTCAACGCAACTGGGTTCAAGGATCCAGCATTCAACATGTCCTTCGGCCAGATCGGCGAAATCTTCTTTATGCTGCTGATGCCGATCCTGTTTGTGCGGCTTGGCGTGAAGTATATGCTGCTTGCAGGTATGACTGCGTGGGTAGTTCGCTATGGCCTATTCGCTGGAGCAGCTAATGGTCACGTGCAGTGGATGGTGCTTGGCGGAATCATCCTTCATGGAATCTGCTATGACTTCTTCTTCGTGACTGGCCAGATCTACGTTGATAAGCGGTGTTCTCCTAAAATACGTGGTCAGGTTCAGGGATTCTTCGTTCTTGTCACACAGGGTGTGGGTATGCTCATCGGCGCACAAGCCGCTGGATACATCTACTCAACTCAAAAATTGGGTGAGCAGGTGAACTGGCACACTCTGTGGCTAATCCCGTGCATTATGGCAGCGGTCATTGCGGGGATCTTCCTGGTGGCTTTTAAGGACGATAGTCACGAACCGCCAGTCGAGCTGGCGTAGCATCAGCCAGCAATTTGTTCGAACGGTAGTGGCTTCATTTACTGCGGAATCCGATACCGAAAACCTCGAACGGAGCAGGGTAGCTAGCTAGACGAGAAAATGAAGTAAGCGGCGCGCGCTCTTGCCAAAAAAAATTGGCAGCGCGTTCGCCGCTTTCTCATTTTAATGGCTCATGTGCCGCCATACCTGAAGGCCTACAAAGACCTTTTTTGATTCACTGTTCCGATATGTTATAATGGAGCGTTTAAAGGTACTCAGGAGAGTTTTTTTATGAACTTTTTACGTGGCCTGCTTGGTCGCTATTCCCGCGACATGGGGATCGATCTCGGCACGGCCAATACCCTTGTCCATGTCCGTGGGCGGGGGATATTGTTGCGTGAACCATCCGTCGTCGCAATTGATAGCGAAACGCGAAAGGTGCTCGCTGTCGGTGAAGAGGCCAAGCGAATGCTGGGCCGAACTCCCGGCAGCATTATCGCTATACGCCCCCTCAAAGATGGCGTTATCGCGGATTTCGATCAGACAGAACGTATGATTCGCCACTTTATCGAGAAGGTTTACCGCCGAAATATGCTGTTCGGTCCACGCGTCGTTATCGGCGTTCCATCTGGCGTAACCGAGGTAGAAGAGCGTGCAGTAAAAGAGGCGGCCAAAAAGGCCGGAGCGAAAGTCGCGTACACTATTGAAGAGCCCATGGCTGCCGCAATCGGTGCAGGGTTGCCCGTCTCTGAACCAACCGGTTCGATGATTGTTGATATCGGCGGTGGTACGACCGAAGTAGCGGTCATTTCTCTCGGTGGCATTGTTACAGCGAGATCGGTGCGAATTGCTGGCGATGAGATCGACGAGGCCATCGTCAACTATATCCGACGAACTTATAATCTACAGATTGGCGATCGAACCGCGGAAGAGGCTAAGTTTGAGGTTGGTTCTGCCTATCCTAGCGGTGAGGATCGAACCATGGATGTGAGGGGTCGGGACCTGATCTCGGGCCTCCCCCGCAGTGCAACTATTAGCAGCAGCGAGATCCGAGAAGCCATTGCAGACCCCATCAATGCAATTGTGGAAGCCGTAAAAGTCACGCTCGAAGCGACGCCTCCAGAGCTTTCTGCCGATATCTATGAGCGAGGCATTGTGCTCGCAGGCGGTGGCGCACTGCTCGGCGGTCTTGATCGCCTCATTTCAAGAGAGACGTCGATGCCTGTTGTGATCGCTCAAGATCCGCTGTCGTGTGTTGTTCTAGGCACGGGCAAGATGCTTGAAGAACTCGATTCAAACCCGACGCTGCGCAAAATCCTCAAAAACTAATTCTCTTTCCGTAGCCAAGAATCTCTCGGCTTAACGCTGCATGCTGGCGGCGCCTGTCTCATCGTCTGTACCACTAACAGGCATATGGCTGAATATCGCACCAACCCCGACTCCCTGAACGTTAGCCCCTCACCTCAAACCGTAACGGGTATCCTCGAACGCGTCACCTATCATAACGAAGAGAATGGCTATACCGTCGGGCGTATCGCTGTAGAAGGCGCTAACGATCTGGTAACGGTAACCGGTAGTTTTACCAATCCTGTTGTGGGCGAACTACTTGTGTGCGAAGGCAGGTGGGTTGCGCACCGGGAGTATGGCCGTCAGTTTACGATCGATCGGTATACGACCGCTCGTCCCGCAACATCTTACGCGATCGAAAAGTACCTTGGCAGCGGATTGATTCGGGGTGTCGGCCCAGTTATGGCGCGGCGGATGGTTGAGATGTTTCAAACCGAAACGCTGGATGTGATCGACCATGATCCAGAGAAGCTGCTGCGGGTAGAGGGTATAGGTGCAAAGCGGGTCGCCATGATCCGAAAAGCATGGCACGAGCAGCGTGAAATTCGAAACGTGATGATTTACCTTCAGGACAAAGGTGTTTCCTCTACATTCGCTGTGAAGATTTACAAGCGTTATGGGGACAATTCCATACAGGTCGTCGAAGAGGATCCTTATCGACTGGCAGCGGATATCCGAGGAATTGGTTTTAAGACTGCCGATAAGATTGCACAACAGATTGGAATTGAAGTCGATAGTCCCCGGCGCATCGAGGCAGGTCTGCTCTATACGCTTTCCGAAGCAACCGATTCCGGACATATGTTTCTGCCGGAAAAGGAACTATCAGATGCAGCGTGCGAGATTCTTGGAGTTGAGCCTGTTGCGATCGAGCCAGTGCTAACCGAGATGGTAGCAGGCGAAAAGGTCAAGACAGAGCAGGTTGGAATTACTCCCGAGAAGCCTGTGTTAGCTATTTATCATCCCGCGCTGTATTTCACCGAGGTTGCGTTGGCTCGTGATATAACACGACGCAACGGCCTGCCCGTAATGCCGCAGATTTCAACGGCAAAAGTGGAACAGTGGTTGGCCATGCTGTCTGAACAGGGTGGTGCTGAACTTTCTGATGAGCAGAAGCAAGCTGTGGCAGGCTCTCTTGGAAATACGCTGTACGTACTAACCGGCGGACCTGGAACGGGTAAGACACTGACTACAAATACCATAGTCCGTGCCTTTGAAGCTCGAAAGCGCAGGGTGCTTCTGGTGTCGCCTACAGGAAGGGCTGCGAAAAGACTCTCCGAAGTTACTGGTCGCGAGGCACAAACAATCCATCGACTTCTAAAGTTCGATCCAGCCAGCAGAGAGTTCTTCTACAATGCAGCGAATCAGCTCGATTGCGATGCAGTCATTGTGGATGAGGTCTCGATGCTCGATTGCGTGCTCGCCAATTCTCTCCTCCGCGCGATACCGGACAATGCGCAGATCGTCTTTGTTGGCGATAGCGATCAGCTTCCGTCGGTAGGCGCTGGAAATGTGCTGTCCGATCTTCTGGATTCCGGCGTGATTTTATCAACTGAGTTGACACGAGTTTTTCGTCAGGCTGAATCTAGCCTGATTGTAACAAACGCTCACCGAATCCGAAACGGGGTTTCACCGCTTCTCATTCCGCCGGCCCAGCGCGCAGGTAACAACTGTATATTCGTTGAAATCGAAGATAGCCAATCGGCGGATCTTGCTGATGAAGACCAATCTTCATCTGAACGAGGAGCGCTGAAAGTCGTAAACCTTGTCCGGAAAACGCTTCCCGCGCTTGGCTTCAATGGCGAGAGCGCTCAGGTGCTATCACCGATGCACCGTGGCGCCATTGGGGTTGGCAGGCTGAATGAGCTGTTACAGGATAGTCTCAATCCGAACGATCCACGCAAGGATACTCCGGAACTGATTCGCGGTTCACGACGATTTCGTGTTGGCGATCGCGTTATTCAAATCGTCAATAACTACGACAAGTCAATCTTTAACGGGGATATAGGTACGATTCGCAGCATTAACCATGCGGATCAGATATTTGGCGTGCAATTTGGGGATAACGTCGTCCCGTACGATTTTGCAGATTACGATGAACTTCAACTCGCGTATGCGATCTCGGTACACAAGTCCCAGGGGAGCGAGTACCGAGCGGTGGTTCTTGTAATCCACTCTAGCCAGTATATGATGCTGCAAAGAAATCTACTGTATACAGGGCTAACGCGCGCGCGCGAACTCTGCATAATTGTTGGGGATCGGCGCGCGATTGCACGCGCCGTCCGCAACAATAAAACCGTACGACGACATACCTGGCTTGCAGCCAGAGTGAAGCAAGGCGTCACTTCACCAAAAGGTGGTTAATCCAGATTGTATTCTCGGCTTCGGTAACATCTGCAAACCCACTGGCATCCATTAACAAAAATTGCTTAATCTTGCTAAGGTCCAGCTTTGCATTCGGGTCTTTTGAGTCGTTGGCGGTTGTGAAGTCTGAAAGCTTTAGAACCAGATCATGCGCAGCCGAACCCGCTTCAGCCATAAATGTCTTGTTGAATTTATTTCCATCTGTATCCTCAACTTGTAGCATTAGGGCTGCTGAGTTCTTAGATGCGACCGCAAGCGATACCTGTGTCTTGCCGGTAAGCAATCCTGGCGCGAGGTTCTTTAACAACGCACTAAACTTGCCCTTTTTCTGCACATAGGTAGCCTTGAGAGAGGCACCTGTAAGCGGTGCGCCATTCGACTTCGAAACAGAAACATTGCCGAGCACCACCCAATCGATCTGCGGCCTTTGCAGCGTCGTCAGGTTGAGCGTCCCAACCTCCACTGCAGGTGGCGGCGAGATTGGATCAGCCGATGCCTCGAAGGGACTGATAAGTGTCGTGTGAGCACCTGTAGGGAAGCTTATAAATTCGGGATTGTCACCGACCATTTGTGCCAGAAACGAATCGCAATCGACCAGACCAATGCCCTCAATCTGATCTGCATCCAGCTTTCCATCCAGATCTTTTGGCGAGTCTGCGTCCTGGTTTAAGACAAAATCTGTTAGAGCAACGTTGACTTCCTGCCATTGATTTGCTGCAGCAGCAAAGATAGCCTGGTACCTGCCGCCATCTTTTTCAGATAGAACCAGCATAAATGATGTGGAATGGTCGCTTTTTACCCAGAAGTGAATTGATTTCATTCGGGTGAGCGTGCCAAGCCCAGCCGGAAGCATTAGGATACTTGCATCGCCCTTTTTAATGCTGTAATCGAACTTAAGTGAGCCCTTGCCCTCTTTTAGTGACGCCGCATCATGTGTGACGCTCACTGTCGCAGAAGTTGGCTGGCCCGTCACATTGATTGCCTGCCATCCCGTTTCATTTGTTTCGAATGTGGTAGCGAGGAGCGGCGGGTCGGCTGCAGCAATACATGCGCTCGCGCACAGCATGGCAGCACAAAACACAGCATTGCGAATTCCCATGGTTTTTTATCTCCAGCATCTTTGCCATTAGCAAATTAGACAGCGTTGAACAACGCTGTCTAATTGAATATACGCACTCTGATTTTTATGGTTTCGCCGCGAAGTCGATTGGTACCACTTTCATAACGAAGCTTTAACGCACTCCGAGCAGCAGTTCGATTGTGAGCTGGTCCAGCTTTTCGTAGCTGTAACCCTTCTTACCTTCGGCAACACGATCAACGGCCAGGCCGCGAATTGCAGCGGAATTACCCGCAGTATAGCTCTGCAACAGCGTGCCAATGCCGTCCGGATCGGCGCAGTTATTGGCCAGAATACCCTGGATTTCTGTATCAGAATTCCATTGAAGGGCCTTCTCTTTCAGGATAAGATA
>CAIXIX010000314.1 GCA_903919615.1 uncultured Chthonomonas sp. | reverse complement strand
CAAACAGAACGCCAAATTCAACCGCACACGCGACGCGTGGGCACCTAGACGACGGCAATACCGACAAAGGTATCCCGTCAACTACACTGCTAGATTTAATCTAGGACAGGCTCCTAGCCACAGCAGCGATCTTGATCGTGCTGATCTACATCCCCAAGCCAGGCGATCGTAACCGGCATCAACAAGCTCTCGACAATAACCTGATAGCTGCAATTTAGAGGGTGAACCCGACGGGTGTCGCTGAGCTTCTGGCCCAAGGCGCAGACCCCATTGCTAGAGAGCCGGAGGACCAAACGTTCTTAGAGAACCTGAGTTCGATAGTCCACCCGCGACGCGTTTTTTGGACGGATACGGCGCTTCTGATGGCCCTAAAATCTGGGGTCGGAACGGGTAATTCACCCAATACGATTACGATTGTTCGGCTGTTGTTGGGTAAAGGCGCAGACACGAACAGGATAACACCATCAAGAGTAACTCCGCTAATGGAGGCCGCAGTGGCTGCAGACAGCGATGCGGTTAATTTTCTTATCACGGCGCATGCACACGTAAATGCGACAACCAATGGGGGCCAAACTGCGCTGATGTATGCAGTGAATTCAGCGACTACAATAGCCTTGCTTGCGGCGCATGCGGATGCAAAAGCAAAGGATAGAGATGGAACGACGGCGCTAATCTTGGCGCGCTCAGCCGGAAGCGTGAAGGCTCTGATCGCTGCGGGCGCGGACGTAAATGCACGAGGTAACAGTGGCAGTACGCCCCTCAACGGTTCCGCCTATCGAGGTGACACTGAGAGCATACGGGCATTACTCGCCTCTGGCGCGAAGGTGAATACACCAGATAACAACGGGCAAACGCCTTTGATTACTGCAGTAACGCGTGGAAAGGCACCTGCCGCGAAGACGCTGATCGATGCACGTGCGGATACTAACGTTCTTGATGGACATGGACACACAGCGCTCTTTTACGCGAAACTAACGAAACGCGCGGATCTCGTCCGTTTGCTTCAGCAGGCGGGTGCAAAGCAATAGCTGTCGCATCGATTCAGTTGTTTAGCTCTGGTAGATGTTGGCGACCGATAGGCATGTATTTTTCGGTTACTACTTCGGTCGATCCGCGACCACTGCAAATACCCGGTGTAGGATCATCAACGGCTCATTGCTAAATTGGCTGGTGAGCAATTCTGCCAGAGCGAGGTCGAAAACCGCCACTTTATCGGAGGGGAGACTGGCGCTGATACCGGCGCTAGCGCGTATTCTGCCTCTCCAGCTGAAATGCGTGTAAGGTATGGCAAGGTCGTAGGTGAAGCTCTCGATATTTGTATATCCAGCCTCATCCAGATCCCGAAGCCATTGTGGGTAGATACCAATTCCGCCCGACATGTTCCAGGCCGGATTATGCTCCAAAATCAATTTTTCAGTTAGCGCAACAATGTTATCGGCAATCGGAAGCCAATCCATATGGGCAATTACGATCTTTCCATCCGGCTTAAGGATGCGTGCGGCCTCCATTGTCGCGGCGGGGCGATCAAACCAATGCCAGCATTGGCCAGCCGAAACAACGTCCGCGGTGGCGTTGTTTAGCCCTGTTGATTCTGCGCGACCGACCGTGTATTCCACCGTAACGCCGGCGTCTTTGTCAAGGTTCTTAGCTTTCTCGACTAGGGCCTCGGCAATATCTACTCCGATGACGTGGCACCCAAGCTTAGCAAAACTGCGCGCCATATTTCCAGTGCCTGTGCCCAGATCTACCACACTTTGGTCGGGCTTCCCAACACCAAATTCCCCCAATCTACGGTAAAGCGAGTCCGGAAAGCCAGCTCTATGGCTCGCATAATCCTCCGCAGTTTTACCAAAATCCGGTTTCAATTTCTATTGGTCCTTTGCCATCCGCAGGCGTGATGTCCATCCTAACACCCAACACCTAAAACCTGTGACCTAAAGTCTATATCGGCACTTATTCCGTGCTCCTGCCCAATACGCTTCTGTATCTTCTGGTACGACCAATGTTTCCACATACTCTGCCCCTAGTCGCTCGAGTGTCTTGCGTGAAGCGATATTGTCTGGATTGCAGGTGATCCAGACCGGATCAATCCCGTGCCGGCGCGCGAGCGGAAGGATCAGTCGGCAGGCGCGGGCCGCATACCCATGCCCTTGATGCTCAGCCTCGACCCCGTAACCAATGTGGCCACGGTACAGGATGAGATTCGCGCCATACCCAATTCGGAGATTGATAAAGCCCAGACGGGTCTTCAAGTGATTGTCCAGCATCCAGAAGCGATAGGTTGGCAGTATCTCATCGCCACTATCGTCCAGTTCGGTTAAGTGCACGTGAAGTGATAACTCGTTGTCGGCAAGATCACCGGGATCGAGAAAGTTGAAAACTATATTGGACATTTTGTATCTCTTGCAGTTTTTAGCAGCGATCCATGCGGATTTCGCAGCGTGTGTTATTATGGAATCAGATTTGATTATCAGTAAACCGAACCGTCTGAACTTTCTGATTGGACACTTGATATGTCGATCACGACAGAAGAACAAGAAGAGATTCGACGCATCTGCAAAACGCGGCACCGCACGAACCGCTTGCGAATGGCCGCCGAGAGTTTGTTAGACGCCAAGCCTGAAGACTTAACGGGCATAACCATACTGGCTGATATCTTTTATGGTCGCGGGGAGCTTGCGGGGCCAGATTATGAATTTGTGGTCTGGATCGTTGAACACGTTGACCTTAGCGCTTTCCAAACGGTTGTTTTATTAAACGCGATACACAGTTTTATTAATCGGACATGCGATAGTCTCCAGCCAATTGTGCTGCTGTTCCACACTGTTGGGCTCATCGCCCTTGCGTCCGGGATTGTGTTGTTTCTCGGCATCACACTAGGTTACATGTTCCTTCCGTTCGACCTGTTACTTGGCGCCCTGGTAGCTGTGGTGATCGCAGGCAGTTTCATCGGTGCGCTGGCGACATTCAAACATCTTGAAGGGCTGCGTGCGGATAAGCTCAAAAGAGCGCTTCATCTGATTAGTTCACTCGGGAATTCAGAAAGCCTCGGTTACATCGCAAAAACTCTCAAATATAAACCAATAAAATCGTCAGCTCTGCCATCACTTCGCCAGGTTGTATTTCGTACCAACTGCGGCGATTTCGGAACTGTATCACAACGATCTATGATATTTCTTCGCGACTCCCTCAAGTCGACGGATACCGAGTGCGCCCTTGTTATCCTAAAGGCGATCGAGAGGGTTGGAGATGGCCGTTGCCTTCAGGCGGTATCTGAAGCCGCGACGCGCTATGAGAGCCCGGAGGTTGTGGCAAAGGCCAATGAGTTACTTCAGGTGCTGAAGTCAAGAGTAGAGAAGATACGCATTTCGGCTACGCTGCTTCGCAGTGCAGATAGACCGGATCACGCCGATGGAGAGCTTCTCAGAGTGGCAATCGGCAAAGCCGAAGTGCTGCAAGAGCAGCTTCTGACGCCCATCGATAACACTGTGAATGCAAGAGAATAACAATCACCAATCTGCCTGAAAACCTTGTGCGTACCGTTACCGAAACGTATGGTGATCGTGGACGCACATGGCTCCTTGAACTGCCGACGTTACTCCTTGATATTGCCAGGCGTAATGGTCTGAGCCTGGCGCCACCGTTTCCCAATCTGACGTACAACTATGTCGCTCCGGCAATCATGGCAGATGGAACAGAAGCCGTGCTGAAGGTTTGTGTGCCCAACCCAGAGTTTAACTCTGAGATTTCGGCCCTAACACATTTTAATGGCGTCGGATCCGTGAGCCTGCTGCATGCGGATGCCAGTTCAGGCCTCCTGTTGCTGGAACGACTTATCCCGGGCGAACCCCTTACCATAATGGCGTTGGGCGATGATGCATCGGACGATAAGGCGACGTCAATAGCCTGCAACGTCATACGGTCGTTGACGCGCAAACTACCTCCCACGTCGCCGTTTCGGACCACTGCCGACCTTGCGCAGGGCTTCTTAAGGTTGAGGAGCAGATTTGGAGGCGGCGTTGGGCCCTTTCCCAGGGATCTTGTCGACCTGGCAGAACGGGTATGGGAGGAGCTAGAAGCAACAGCTCAGGATGCGGTGTTGCTTCACGGTGACCTCCATCATGATAACATCATCTACTGTCAGCCGCGCGGAGCCTGGTTGGCGATCGACCCGAAAGGTTACATTGGAGACCCTGGATTCGAGACTGGCGCGCTGCTGCGAAACCTGTGGCGAGATCGATGTGAGGTAGCGGAACCGGAGAAGCGACTGAACCGTAGACTGGACAAGATGTCCGATGAGCTTAATATCGCGAGGAGCCGCATCCAGCAGTGGGGATTTTGTCAGGCAATGCTGTCTGTGTGGTGGAGCTATGAGGACGGCGACCCTGATTGGGCCAGTGGTCTGGATATTGCAGCTATGATATCTGCCTGCTAACTCGGGCTAACTTTAGCGGCGACCTGGGATGAACGGAAAAGTGTCCCGATACCCGGTTGTAGGAGAATGAAATGATCGAGGTCGAAGAACAGGCGGTCATTGTATATATAGATGCCGATGCTCATCCCGATTGCATTTTGAAGCTTGATGATCTGTATACCCTGGAAGATCAGTTGGAGGAAGCGATCGACCTGGCTGGTGTGGGCGAGTTTGATTGCGCCGAGATTGGACCTGCCGGTTTAGATGGGCCGGCTGCAACTGTCTACATGTATGGCCCGAATGCCGAGACGTTGTTTAACGCAATACAGTTCGTATTGTCGGATTCCGGGCTTTCGACGGCAGCCCGAGTTTATTTACGCTATGGTGGGCCGGAAGCCGATGGGCGGTTTGTGAATATTAGTGAAGTTGAAGATGTGGAGTGATTTTGAGCAAACGAATTCTAGTCATTTTGGGACATCCAAACGAGAACAGCTTTTGCGGTGCTCTCTCAAGTTCGTACGTTAAGAGCGCCGAGGCCAGCGGAAATGAAGTTCAGTTCATCGCACTGAGTAACCTCACCTTCGACCCGGTTCGCCATGAAGGATATGGCGGAAACCAACCTCTTGAGCCTGATCTGGTCGCTGCGCAAGCAGCAATTTCGTGGGCACAGCACATCGTTTTTGTCTATCCAACCTGGTGGGGCACGATGCCGGCGCTGATGAAAGGTTTTATCGATCGGGTGTTTCTGCCCGGCTTTGGGTTTAAGTACAGGCAAGGCTCGGTGTTCTGGGACAGGTTGCTCGCCGGTCGATCGGCGCATCTTATCGTCACGATGGATAGCCCACCGTGGTACTTCCGGTGGGTAATGCGCATGCCGGGCCACAATCAGATGAAAAGATCCATTTTAGGATTTTGTGGAATCAAGCCCGTCACTATTTTGAGCATCGGTCCAGTCAAGGGTTCCAGCATTGAAAAGCGTGAAAGGTGGCTCGGTCGGGTCGCTGAAATGGCTGGCCGAGCGTAATGCGCATCCAGTAAATTCGCCACGGTCAAGTTGTTGAGGATCATTCCGCAATCAAAAAACTTTTGTCGTCAGTAGCGAAGAAGGTGCGACTGTCTTCCATGCGTCCTCTAGTATCTCGGCAAGTTCGTCATGTTCAATATTGGCCAATCGAACGAGCACTGCGGGATAGTTGTTGTAGTGATCTTCAGTGAAGTAGACATCAGGGCTCGATGCCAGCAGCATCTGCTTTTCATCCTCACCGGTTACGCGAACGACAAGCACCCCGAGGTTTGGTACCTTCGGTTTGTTAAGTTCGATCCTCTCTTTCCATGCCCACGCATAGCCTCGCTGCTTGCCCTTGCTGGGTACGCTAAACGCAAACCAAATCTCCGATTCGCAGGTTCCAGGGAGCGCAAGAGCGATCTTGCGGACATCGGCGTTAGTTGCCATCTTCTTTTTGCCCAACACACAGGATATAGATGCCGCCTGTCTTTTGCTGCTTAACGAGGCCATCTCGGATGAAATTAAACACTTTCAGCATCTCATTTCCCGCATCGGGCCATGTTTCTCCCGTGTAATCTTCGTAGTAGCCACCGAGCTGGCTTTCCATCAGCATCATTTTGTCCAGTTGGCGCAGAAACGGCGATGTCTCTTCGCCGCTGCAGATGCATACGATACCTGCACTCGGGCCGAACCGCTCGGTTGATATCTGACCATCTTCGGTGGGCATCTCGATACCATACTCGGCAAGGAACTCCATCAGAACTGTAACGACGGTTCCCGGACTTGTGCAGCCGGGCTGCACTGCGTATGAGTTCAACGCATGATTCAGTGCATCTGCGGTCTCCCAGCCAGCGTCCGGTACAAGCTTGGCGGCTTCGCTCTCAGGGACGATGTATGCTGTTGCGCAAAGGGTCATATGTCTTTTAGCCTTGTGCCAGTGCCCATTCAACGTAATCGGTATCTACCACTTCTCCGCCAAGTAGATCGACAATGAGTGCAACTTGACCTCGATGGTAACTTGCGTGTCCGATGAGCTGTTCTACTTGCACGCCCAGGTTGACAGCCCAGGTTTCGCCGCCATCCACAAAACTGAAATCATTCGCTAGGCGAATGTCGTCGATTTCTGAGAGAAACGCAGTCCAATCCTTTTCCAGCGATTCGTATCTCGGCTGTAGGAGTTCATACGTCGCTGACTCAACGAACCAATCTACCGCGTTTGCCGACTTTCCCAGCATGAAGCTAAGCCAATTCTCTCTGCATGCGGCAAGATGGACCGTAATACAGAGTGCGCGATTGAACAGTGGATCGCTTCGGCGTGCCTCCGGCACAGATGCCAGCATCCTGAGCATCTTCTTGTTGCTGTCTATTTCCCATTCATAAAGCTCACGGTAACGCTCGATTTGGGACATAATTGATTCCTTTAGATAGGAGTGCTGGAGTAGGACCTATTGGCCGTATACGCCCTATAGCTTCTAGACCTCTGGCTTGCTGATTATAGGGCTCATGATGCAAATAGGTTGCCCCTGATTCTACTTCAATTTGCTCTCCTGTCACGCAGTATCCTGCCTTGCTGTCATGATTGGA
Organism: uncultured Chthonomonas sp.; assembly: GCA_903919615.1. Classification (GTDB taxonomy): domain Bacteria; phylum Armatimonadota; class Chthonomonadetes; order Chthonomonadales; family Chthonomonadaceae; genus CAIXIX01. The sequence goes on along the minus strand of CAIXIX010000314.1, from coordinate 211 downwards.
ACCTTCGCGGTTACACTCCGTCCTCTTTTTGTGCAGGTCCGCATTAGTAAACTTGCACACGTAAGAGGAGAATCAAATGTCCCACACGATGTACGCGACTTTCACTGACGCAAGCCTTGCAGAAAAAGCTGTCGGGGCGCTTATGGATCATGGTGTCCGAAACGAGGATATCAGTGTGATCTCGCAAGAAACGAGCCCAAAGCAAGCAGAT
>CAIXIX010000313.1 GCA_903919615.1 uncultured Chthonomonas sp. | reverse complement strand
TCGGATATCAGACCCCGCGTCCTACTATTGCGGAGATGGCGGCGCCACCAATACGGCAAGCCCCGACTATAACGGAGTGATCGGTTCTCATGCCAGAACGACACCTTAGAATTCTTGCATCGGCAATTGTGACTGTTGTGGTGTGGGTGTCAGCACTCACCTGCTACAACATTACACGTCCTCGGCTCGTGAAGCCATTAGAGACAATATGGAGGCGGGCGATTACCACGCCAACCGGCCCAACAACAGATTCTGAGGATGATATTCACCTCTCGGGCAGAGCACAGGCGATTGCAATTCGCGAGTTTCTCTTAGAGCATGCGCAAGCCTCCGACACTCGTCTGGAATTCGACCTTTCTTATGCACTTTGCGGAACACCGACACCGAACTGGAACGCTGTGGCAGAGACGTTTGGGAGTGCAGCGCTTAAAGTAGCACGGTCTCTTTCCCGTGAGCCTACATTAAAGGATTTCGAATACGCGGGTATGAGGCTGGACCAACCACAATACAGAGCTACCGGTTATCCAAAACCATTCTTAAGTACAGATATCGAACAGCGTAGATCGCCCGATATCATTCTAGGATTTCCCAATAGAAGCGATGGCGTGTGTATAATGCTCCGCAAATCAGGCGCAAACTGGGAGTCAATTCCGCTATCGTTGGGCGAAGTGCTGGAGGGAATGTGGGAAATACACATCGGCAAAGCGAAACGACCACTAATTGCGTCGCTATACGGCACCTTAAATGAATTCGATACCCACCAGCGCCTGGTTCTCTGGATCTGGCAAGATAGTCGAATTGTGCGAGTTCTGACAGTGCCGTTGTACGGAGATCAAAACTGGAGTATCGAACTGCTTTCTGACGCTGCGAAGTCGACACTGATCCATGGCCGGGCAGCTAGTTGGCAACCATCAGCCGAGCCAACGCAAAAGTTCGTATTTCGGTGGAACGGGCGATCATTTGTCCCTCCTGTTCAATCTAAGGCCCAAGCTGTTCAGAATGATATTGTGACTGATCGATCGAAAGGCCACAGCGCTAATGGAAGATACTCGAGATTTGATAGTACTGCCCAGGATATCGCAGAGGGCATCGATCAGGCAGAAGAAAAGATATTTGCACAACACAATTATGCTCAAGCGCTTGAAGATCTCCGAGATTTGGAGGCCGTGTGTGAAAAAGTTCAAATGGACCGCGAGGACCAGAGCGACTGGATGGCTGAGATCGGATACTGCGAGGCAGTTTGTTTCAGACGCACGGGCAACAGTCGAAGCGCAGAAAACAGGTTGACTTCGCTCATGTGCCTGCCCGACGATAACGCGTGGCGAAAGCTCGCCGGGCTTTGGCTGAAGTGACTGGTACTGTCCGCTTTAGGTACATTCTCTGCAAGGAACACGTCTTCATGAGGCCGGTGGTGACGAACAAATTCGATGCAGCTACCCTTTACTGCATCGGTGCAGAGATCGAGCAGGCTTTAGCGATCATAGCTGACAAGCATGGCATCTCGATCTGGCCGCTCGGCGGACCGTATGGTGATACCAGCGCAACGATTCACCTGCAACTGCTGGTGCTGGACTCTGCCGGAGGTTGTTGTGCTGCAACCAGGTTCCCATTGGACCACCAAGGACCGTCCGCTAGTACTTGATTGTCTCTGCCTGTGGCCTCTTGGAACTTGGTCTCTGAGTCGATCTCAAAAACCCGGCCTTTCCCTTCTACACTCAAAATGACTTCCGTCCCTGCCTCGTAAAACTTCAGTTTCCCGGTGATGACCTCAACCTGAAGCTGAACAACGAAAGCTGGCACCGGGTTCCCTACTCCGAAAAAAAGGGACAACAGGGACGGTTAACTGCGAAACGGACGATCCCACCAGGAGCACAGCTCCGGTCAGGGCATAGGTTTGAATCGGTGTCTTATATTCTCATGGAGAAACATCATCAAGGGATGTGTTAGGCATATTCTGGCTGGCAGTCATGAACTAGTTATTAAGTCGCCGCGAGGAGCATGAAATGGCCACTAACAACCGTCGGTCCCGTTGGCAATTCCTTCGCCGGTCCCCCGCTGTCACGAGGGGTAATCTGCTCGATCCGCGGAGGCCCGGGCCACAGTTCGAAGCGTTGACGAAGCTGTCCTCTCTCCAGATCGAAAGTGGATCGCCTACACCTCAACACAGAGCAGGCTAGAGACCAACTCAAATCGATCGGAGACATCGATCGTGCCGGCCGACGACGCCGGCACAGCTTCCATATTCTTTGTCATTGAGGCGCGACACCTTACAGCTTTCGAAGACCAATACTCGGCAGCGGAAGGTGTGAAATACCCGGATCAGACATTGCGAAGTCGTTCTGCACAATTCATGATCTTTCGACTTGCTTAAAATAGTCTTACATTGTCTTAGGCAACGCGCATTAATTACAGCATCACCTTTAGGCCATCGGATTGTTGCGGTCTTATAGTGTAGTTCCAATCTGGGTGCCATGTATTGCGCTCGATGTTGAGGCTGTTCATTTCTGCCTCGGTTACTTTGATCGCTT
>CAIXIX010000312.1 GCA_903919615.1 uncultured Chthonomonas sp. | reverse complement strand
CGGGAGGAAATGTAACCATTTGGCGCGGACGCTGTTCTGATGTAACGCGTGGAGCGAAGCGACCTGAGGAAATACCAGCCTGGGCGGCGCGAGCCCTCCTTAGCGGGGTGCGGGGCGGAGCCCTGCGAGAAGCACTATCACGGGGCAGGTGCTCGCTCCGAAGCGAACGCCACCGGACGAAAAAGCACCAAAATCAGAACAGCAGAACACAGTGCGAAGCACTATCACGTGGCGACAGCTCCCATCGAAAAGTAAAGCGCACGACGACCGAAAACACAAATAATTTGCGCTACACGCCGAAGGACACCAGAAGAGTATTCACGCACCGGTGGCAATTTTCGCGAATTTGGCAATCTTCGAGAACCGCAATACCCTCCCAGGGCGACCGTCTCAGGCAATTCGCTGGGCACTGGTGCGCATGCTGCTCAACGTCCAATCGTTGTCGAAATATGGATGCAATCTTAGAGAATGTTAGTCCTTCGAGGATGGGAATTAAGTGTAACATCAATCAATAGCTATTAAGTGCCTATTTTAACGCTGCCGGGCGTGTACATACATGCAACCTTAGTGCCTTAGCAGTGCTTCCCTCGCCGCTTGCGACGTACTTCCCTGCTTCAGCTAGTTCCCTTTGTACACTCTCACAAAATCCACATACATATCTGCCAGTCCATGGTAGCGCGATAGGTCCACGGGCCAGCCGCCGCCGGTAGCGAGGTTGATCATGAAGAAGATTGGCCGCGTTTTGCTGAGTGGCTGTGTCGCATGACGGCCGACCTCGATGTTATCGCAGTAGTAGATCGTGTCTGTAAGAGTGACTTTGCACCCGTAGGTGTGGAAGGTCTGATACCAGGTTGAAGGAATGCCGAAACGGCTCATCTTGCATGGGTTGTGCATATCCGCAAAGCTTTTGCTCTCCAGCGCCTTGCCTTCCGGACCCTGATTCCATGCATGTGGAGTGATCATGAAGGTGTCGTAAGCGTTCGGATGCGAGGGACCTTCGCCGCCATACGCCTCGATGACATCCAGCTCATCGCTTGGGCCATCTTTGCCCTTCAGCTGATCCGAAACGTAATCCGTCATCAGCCAGAATGCCGGCCAGGTTCCTATCGCGTTCGGACCAACAAAACGACACTCAAAATAGCAGGGAGCAGTTGCTGTGATGCCGGTAGCGTCGTTATGCAGGGACGAAATGATGCCGGAGCTCTTCGCCGGTTCGCTGGCGCGAATTCGGAGAAACGAATCGACCTGCTTAAAGGGGCTGTTTGGTTTATCGGCAGAAGTGAACTGCAGCGTGCTGAAGTCCTGCGACCCATTGATCGGCTTATGGTCGTAGTAGGTTGATTTAGGATCCGTGCTCGAGATCGAGAGCGGCTTGTTGAAGTCGTCCGCGAAGAGCAGCTTCATCCCCTTCGCCGCGGGCGGGTCGGCGGGTAGACCCACGTTCCACTTAACCCCACCGAGGTTGTAGAGCTGTAGGTAGCAGTTGTCCTTTACTGAGCCGTTCTGGCCCGTTAGCGTGATCATCACGGGACCGTGAGGAAAACTATCCGCCTGGAATGTGAACGCGCCGGCGCCGTGAGCATCGGTGTTGATGGTGGCGACGAGTGCATCAGACCCGAATTCACCCCCTTGCTTCCAGCAGCGCGCGGTCACGGTCTTAAAGCCGGAAGCGGCAAACCGAATTCGCGTTGATCCGCGAATATCGGAGCAGTACTCCGGCGACAGCACCGATATCTCACAACCAAGGGTTTCGTCAACGCTCTTCTCAGAAAAGAACTGCACGGAATCGAAGAAGATGTCACCCTGGCTCGCCTGCTGTTTTCCGCTTACTTGTGGCTGACCAATTGTGAGCGTGATGCCGGTAAGAGGGTAGTCCAGCTTGCCGTTCTTGTCTCCGCCCCAGGTCTCATGGTGAGCATCAAGATCGATGGAAACCTGCTTCCAGCCCGTAAATTCCAGATTGCCGCATTGGCCGGTGTTCTGGCTGTACTGGTGGGTTTCGCCGCCGGCATCGGTTAGCTGAACCCCATAGGAACAGTTGGAGTTGTTACCGTAGATCCAGTACTTCAGAGTGTGAACGGGAGCCTTGATCTTGATTTTGTTAGGAATACCAAGATACTGAAAGCCGGCCTGCTCCACAAACTGGTAGTGCAGCTTGAGACAATGCGCGCCATCGTGAGGATGCTCGGCAGAGAGTTGAACGGAGGCGTTTTCGTTCGGAATATTTACAACCCACACCGTGGGCGCCGGGTCGGCCTTCTCAAAATCCTGAACCATCACCGGCGTCAGGTCCTTCTGAACGGGCGCAAACATCGAACTCGCAGCCAGTAAACACGCAATCCAGTTCATCCTGAACCTACCTTCCACGTCACGAGCATATCACCGCTAAAAAGTAAAACAATGAATACATTATTGCATCCAGCGGACTTTCGGAGGCGCGCACCCAGAGATCCGCTCCTCCCCTTGAATCCTCCCCTCAATACGGGTACTGTTCTCCTGTATGGCCAGCACGATCTGGCCGGCAAGTATTGTCGAGGTAGCGCCCTTGAACAGGCAGACAATCTCCCGGATGTTGATACCACTCCTGGTAGCGTCGATCAGCAGCTTTGCCTTCGCAGAAACCGCCGAGCTTCGCGGTTACGGGCGTGTAACCGCTATTTTCCCCGACCGCGAATCGGCCATCTTCCACTGTCAAAGCGCCGAGAAGGCCGATATCCTGTTAGGCAAAATGCTCGCCGATCTGTTCTGGGATGCCGGCAATCAGGTCACAACCTCAACATTGCGCACCGACGGCACAAGCCTCACAATTCGAAAATGGAATCCCTATAGCGAAATTTGCGCGGGGCGCGATGGAGCAACCGTCTTCGCAGTTGGCGGTGCCACCGATGCAGATCTGATTGTGCGCCTAAAGAAGCTCCCTAATCTGAATCTGCGAACGGCAATCTTTAATCCTGTAAAGTCCTATCCCAGATATCTCGATCACTACGATCTGCGCGCCTACAAGGCCTATACCCACGCGATGGCCTCGGAACACAATCTGGGTCTGGATTCCCATTGGAAATTCCTGCGGCAGTTCGGTATGGGAGGCATAGCCTTTCAGGACCTCGGACTTACCAACCAGAATCCGGCTCCGGGAGTCGTTAGCTTCACCTCGGCAGACTATGAGATTCGCGAGGCCGATCGAAATGGCGGCGCAGCCACCATCGGCCTGGCAACGGGCGGCGAAGCGCCCCTCTGGATCTACAACCTGAACCCGGATAGCATGATGCGTCCTGCGCCAACCACCCTCCTCGGAGCCTGGGGCGGCACCGCCACTGGGGGCAGCCACTACGAGAGCTGGTGGCTCTCGCAGCAGCAGCGGGCAGATGGCGCAATGGATTTCACGCGCCGCGCGATGGAGCGATACCGAAATAACCCGGCGCTGAGTGGTTGGCATCTCTACACCGGCAGCCCTGGCGCAGAGTTCGGATTTCACGATCGCACGGGAGAGTTCTGGGACTATTCGCCCACAGGCAAAGCGGTGTTTCGCGCCTGGCTTAAGGATGTTCGAAACATTGATCTCCCTGCGCTTGGGACGCGATGGTATGGCGATCCGCTGCATTTCAAATCCTGGGATCAGGTTGATCCGCCAGACCCCAACACAGTCTTCTTCGACGGCCTGCCTGCAGGCACGGCGAAACGGCTCGATACCGGTTGGCAGTGGGCAACGGCCCGCGTTGGCCAGCAGAATCCGCCAGCCAGTGGGAGCGCAGCCTGGTTCCCGGTTGCGATGCCTCCGTCGCAGCGGCAGACCCTGCTTCCGTGGGGCGAAGCCTTCTATCGCGTGGGTTTTGATGCGAAGCCCAACGCGCCATTGTGGCTGTCGTGCGCCGCGCTGCTTCGCTCGGGAAACCCCGTCGTTGTCTGGCTCAATGGGGAGAAGATCGCCGAGTTAAAATCGGTCAATAACCCCATGCCTTTCTCGGTCGATCTTGCAGGAAAGTTGAAGTCTGGAGCCAATAAGCTGGTCCTGCGCATTCCGCGGCAGAGCGAAGAGAAGGCCGACTCGAGTTCGTTCGGCGAAGGCAAGCTGTTCGGCCCGGTCTATCTTTCAAACATTCAGCCGAAGCGCTATCCGGACCTCGGTCCTCAAGGCAATGCGCGTTATTCGGATCTGCGTGCATGGCAGATCGCAGGCGTGGAGCATGCGCATCGCTCGATGTTGGACGAGGCGTACGCGCTCGATCCCGACCATCCGTTCAATCTCTCCGGAGATGCCGGCGTAGGCTGCGATGTCTTCTCGCGCCTGGCAGCCGAATATGGCGCCTCCTGCCAGCATACCGGGCGCGAAGCCTGGTACCATCCCTGGTGGCCGGGCATCGGCATGCTCGGCGGCTTCTATGGCACGGGCGAAGAGTCTGGTACGGCTTCAGAGCCGATCCTCACGCGCGAACTTGCCTGGATGATGATCGATGGCGACTCGAATCACAACCTCTTCTGGGATATCGAAGACTATCAGAACGAGGAGAAGAAGAGCGGCTGGTTCACCCGCAACAAGCGCGCGATTCAGTGCTTCGGAAAGTACCTGCGAGCGATGCCAAAAATCGCGATTCTGCGCAGCGGTCGGTGCATTCAACTCGGCAGCGAGGAGCCCTGGAACCACGATCTGGGGCGTGGAGATCTGCAGTCGCTTCACTACGACAACGCTTACGCAACAGAGACGGAGCTTCTCAACGGCAAAGCAGACGTCTGCCCGATCCTTTTCGATTCGGGTAACGACATCCTGGATAGTGAAACGATCGAAGGCATCCGCAGCTATGTGTCGAAAGGTGGAACCTTCGTCGCCCTGCCCGATACCGGCCTACGCCCTCCAGCAGGTTCCAACGAAAATCCCCTCGCACGCCTCACGGGGCTCACTACGCGCCCACACGGTGACGATACGCTTGCTTTCGAAACAGGCGCGCCGCTCTTTTCGAGTATGGCGGGCAGCAGTTTCCGCACGAGTGGAGTGGCGCTGACGCCACCCGCCAATAAAGCCGTGGAGGCCGTAGCGCGCTGGTCGGACGGATCCATTGCGATAGCCGTCGTACCCATTGGCAAAGGGCGAATTCTGCAGTTAGGTTCGTGGTTCTTTTGGGATCGCGGCGCGACCGAACGCCGATTTATGGAGTCTCTGTTCGGCGCATTGGGGATTGTGCGCGATGCCGACGCAAGCGATGGGCACATATGGACGCGCCATGCTATCACGAAAAACGGCCTGGAAGATTGGCTGATCGCATGTAACGATTCCGATCAGGCGACGACCGCCGATGTGCGGCTACGGGCAGCCGATCGACCGGAGGTTGTGCGTGAAACGCTAGCGGGCGAATCCGTATCATTCACCTACGAGAACGGAGTGGTCTCAATCCATGAAGTGAATTTCTCCCCACATGGGCTGCATATCTATGCAGTCAAGAGGGCCAATCTGGCGGGCGGACTGCCGTTCTGGTGGGCCGAGAAGACGAAGTACTGGAGCGTTCCGCCCGCTGCAGCATCGGCGAATGTTCACCTCGCGCAAGCGTGGATCAAGTCTGCAGACGCCAGATCCGTGGCATCCGGCAGAACTGTTCCTTTCACCGAGTGGCGCATTCAACCCGATGCGGATCCTGCTTCGGATGGCTGGATGCAGCCTGAGTACAATGCAAATGGTTGGCAATTGGCTCCGATTGGCCCCTGGAATCTCATGCACTTGAACGGATTGGAGGCGTATAGAGGCACGATGCGCTATCGTTCCGAATTTTCGGTCCCCTCCAACTGGTCCGGCAGACGCATCATCCTGCACCTGTTCGATTGGGATCGGCCCATCGCGTACGATCAGGCTTTGTTCTATATAAATGGGAAACAGGTCGGCGAATATCATGCGCACGGATGGAGCCAGGGCTATGCTTTCGACGTAACCGATCTGTTATTGCCGGGGCATAACTCGCTGGCCGTGCGCGTAACCGGAGGCAAGGAGTTCAGCGGAATCGGCGGTTCGATCTGGCTCGAGCCAGAATTGAAGGTCACCGCTGACCTTGACCTTGCGGGAGAGTGGAGGTTGATGAACCCTGCGTTTAGGCTGGCTTCAACGACGGTTCTTCCCGGTTCACCGACAGGAAGAAGCATCCAGCGGGAATTTACGTTGGATCGAAATTGGTTCTCTCATCGCCTCTATCTGCATCTTGAAACGCCGTCGCAGTGGCTCGGGCTCATCTCAGTAAATGGCCGACCTATCTGCACGAACGGCTTCATGCACCCATTCGCCCCGCGCGCCGAAGTCAATTTGACGCCTTACCTGCGCGAAGGCAAGAACACAATTGAGCTCTGGCCCTTCAGCACAACGCCAAACGTCTATGCCGAAAACAGCTCGCAGATCGCGATGCCCGTGACCGCCGTGAAGCTTGTGAGGTAGATGATTTATTTCAGTACCTGACTAGGCGTTCCGAGAGCACGTCAAGCGTGAGAAGATCCTTAGCCTCCTGGTTGAGCTGACAAAACGTGGAAAGTTCGGACCTGATGTCATATCTAAGTTTGGTGGGTACTGGTGGGATGTTACTACTGAGGGACAGCGGCTTTCACATGTGAAGAAGTACAGTGATGGTTTTGGCCAAGGTATAAAACTCATATACAAATGCAGATGATTGGTGAAGGAATTTCGGAAAGCTTTTGGAAGTCAACGTAAAACAGTTAAAGGCAAGATGGCAGACGCCGGAAGGACAAGATCTGCAGGTACGCGTGCTGCATGCGTTACGGAAGGGCCGTAAGCTCGAAGGGATGGATGGCGTGGGATTGGTGAATGGGCGGTTCGATCTGCGAGGATTGGCTGTGCCAAGACCCGAAGTTACTGGTAGCTCAGCGTTCAAGAACTACGAACTTAGCTTTCTGAGCGGAAGAATCGAATTTCGAAGGATAATACTAGACAATGCGGACCTTAGCTACAGCGACTTCACCGATGTGATTTGGAAAAATTGCAACCTATCAAATGTCGATTTTCGCAGTGCGCGGCTTCGTGGCGTCGGCTTTTGGAGTTGCTCGCTGACAAATATCAGTTTTGACGGTTCAGATCTGCGTGACGCCGTGTTGGACGGTGCAAACGGGTCTAGTCCCTCTAGCTTTGTGGACGTAAACTTCTGTAAAGTCAACCTTGAGAGCACTGGCGGAGGACTACCACTCTTTCGCAACTGTGATTTCTCAAACGCCAATCTGCGAAAAGTGGACTTCGATGGAGCACGATTTGAAAACTGTAAGTTTGCCGGCCTATTGTATGACGTAGCCTTTCGACCACATGCGTCAATATATGTCGCATCAGCATTGCCCTGGCAGCGCTTGGACCCAAAGAAGTTCACGAATAGAATGGAGTTTGTGGATTTCAGCCAAGCGGATTTGCGATATGTTGGGTTTAACGGTGTCGACCTATCTTCGTGCACATTCCCGTGCGACGAGAACCACCTCGTTATCCGCAGTCAACGTCAAGTGTTTTTGAGGGCTGTCGATGTCATCTCCAGTGAATGGCAGGACCCAGAACGCACGTCTGCACTGAGGATGATTGACAACATATATATACGGCCAGGAATTAGGGAAGGAAGACAACCGAGCGCAGAGCAAATCGCCCAGCCGATTGAAGTTGTAAACAGGCTCGATCTACGAGAGACACTCAAGCCAGGAGTCGGGGACCGAGTTTTTGACCTTTTGCGAGTATTGGCTGCGTGAAGCGAAATGCGAGCAGGGCCGTCGGCACAAGCGCGTTTGTATCAGACAGATTTCGGTAACTGCCTCGGCACCGCGTGGTCCCGCTAAATGATTCTCCAAGCAGGTATAGATGAAGCGCTGAACGCGACACGATTGTGATCGACGACAGCTCCAATGAAAGTAAGTCAAGCCCACTCAATTGGTATCAGCGCGACGAAATTTCGCGCAAAATGCACTGAATCTGTAGTCGGAGCGAACGCAGGTCCACCCTCTCCCCGCTTACCTGCTAATCATGTATCATTACTTGCCCCGGGGTTAGCGGGAGATTCTGCTTCGCCAGTTGCCAACCAGCCGCCATGTCTTCCAGGCGTCGTAGGCCGATCCAGAGTCGTTTGACGCCTGGCGGAGGACCGTTCTTGTACGGTT
>CAIXIX010000311.1 GCA_903919615.1 uncultured Chthonomonas sp. | reverse complement strand
TCAAATCCGGGAGGAAATGTAACCATTTGGCGCGGACGCTGTTCTGATGTAACGCGTGGAGCGAAGCGACCTGAGGAAATACCAGCCTGGGCGGCGCTAGCCCTCCTTAGCGGGGTGCCCTACCGCCTTGACTCCTTGCTGCGCTACGGCGGCGGCAGGGAACCCGGGCGGAGCCCTGCGAAAGCACTATCACGGGGCGACAGCTCCCATCGAAAAGTAAAGCGCACGACGACCGAAAACACAAATAATTTGTGCTACACGCACAGCGAAGGACGCCAACCGCATATGCACACATCGATGGCGTCCTTAAGGAATTTGGTGCTCTTCATTGACGAAAGGGGAGGGATTTCAATCGCCTGCACCAGGTTATCGCTGTCTCAGGTCGCTTCGCTCCACGGCATGCGTCTGACTTGTTCCGGCGCCAAATGAGTAACATTTCATGTCGAAATGACGTGGGACAGGAGCGTTTCGTTGTCCGATGATGCGTGGTGCGCGCCGCTTCGTGCGCAGCAAGCGGCGCAACTACCAATTCAGCCCGAATGACCTGGTCTCTGACTTATAGACGTACAGACTTCACAGACCTCAAAGACCTGACCCATCGATTGTGCTACACGCCACCTAAGACATTTAGTCGCTAGACCTCAAATACCTGAATGCAAGAAGCGAGAGTGTGCTGCAATATAACGAAGTGAATCGATCTGGACAAACGACAACAGGTGAGGTAAAATAGCGCGGCAAGTTTAATTGCGACAGCAATTATCTGCCAAAATCAGCATGGGGATATCGTCTAGCGGTCAGGACGGCGGGTTCTCAGCTCGTTAACCGGGGTTCGATTCCCCGTATCCCTATCGAAAGCAGCCTCAGGATGCAGCGCATCCTGAGGCTGCTTTATTTTGCTCCTCCACTTGTGCCAGCCGCCATAATCTCAGCATACAGATCAGTCTTCTTGGTATCGCGAGTAAGCGTTGGAAAACGCGCGCCATCGAGCCCATCGACGCGCACCAATCGGTATTTCCCATCGTTCGAAACGAGCAGTTCCAGCGGCTGCTTGCCGCCTCGTGTGCTCTTCAAGCCGTCGAGCAGGTTCTGTGCATTGAACAGCAGTCCGTTCACGCCTAGAATGGTATCTTCAATGCCCAGCCCAACCCGCGAAGCGGCTGAGTCTGGCAAGACATCGATCACTCGCCCATCCGCTCCTACAAGAGCGCCGAAGCTAGGCCGATAATCTGGCAATCCTCCGAATCCTTCGTTTAAGGGCTTATCCGAATACCCAAAATGCCAGCCGGATGCCTCGAACCCGCCCACTGGCAGCGCCTTTGATACACCGTAGAAGTGGCTCTCTATGAAGCCGTTCCAGTCGTACGCAACAACTCTCTTCAAGGAATCGATAACATCCTCGCGCGTGTAGGATTTTACTTCTGCGCCCCTGTTTGCGCCGCCAAAAAACACCTTACAGAAGTCATCCAGCGATCGTATGCCGTAGCTTTCGCGACGAATGATTGCATCCGCTTCGAACCAGGCCAGTTCGCCTTCGTAGTAGATATCGTTGACGCTGCGCATCGAGGATCCTGTGCCTTTTGTATAGATGTATGGCGCGGCAAGGGAAGCATCGGCAAGGCTCTGCCACGAGCGGCCGATGCCAAATCGCATGCGGCTGGCGCGTGCAAGCAGGTCATTGCGAAATGCTGCAGCCGTACGGAAACCAGAACGCACCATCAGCACGTCTCCCAAGTACTGCGTCAACCCCTCATACACCCAGATCAGATCTGCAGATTGCTGCGCAGATGCGCTTGCGGGATTCTCTCCGTAAGGCCGGCGAAACTTGCCATTCCACGAGTGCACGTACTCATGCGGTATCAGCATCGAGTTCCATCCGCTCTGGGGCGTGGAGCGTACATTTTCATCCAGGTCGTCCGGCTCTAGCACGTAGGCGACGCTGGCATGGTGCTCCAGGCCGTTGCGGCCGATCTGTTTCGTTAGCGCAAGCATATATCGGAATCGCTGGTAATGGCGCACTCCAAATAGATGGTTGCTCTCAAAGACAAGGCGCGTCATCAATGGCAGAACGGTTGGCGCTTTCGTGGTGATCGTCTCCGGCGAATCGGCAAAGAGGTCCAGGCTATGACGCACGTCTCCCACAGGTGTCGATAGGGGCAGCGTTTGATGATATCTGCCAGCCATGATGGGCGAATCGACAAGCGTATAGAGTGAGACCGGCGTAAACGCAATGGTTCCAACGACGCCCGATCCGGCGGGATCGAGATCCAGCGCCGAGGCAGCCGTCCAACCGGATGGCAGCGTGAGAAGAAGGCGCGCAACGATCGCTTTGCTATCGCCCTCTGGCGCGAGAGCGAAGGCAGCGGGGTTGATTACCGCTAGCTGTTTGCCTAAGGCGATGCCGTAAAATACCTCATCGGATCGTCTGCGTTCCGGGGTGTAGTTATAGCCAATTTCAAGATTTGTTGCACCCTGTGGAACCGTGGTGTGAATGAGGTAGGGATCGTAGGGATCGCGTCTCCACTCAAGGACACTGCTGGTTGCCTTTATCGCGATACTTCCGTAGTTGCCAAGCGGAGACTCGGGAGCATGCATCCCCGGCAGCCAGCGTGGAAAGGCAAGTGTTAACGGCCCGGGTGAGGCTGCTAGCGAAACTTTAACCGGGATCTTACCGGAAGCAGGTAGTGAGGCATCGACCCGGATCGTAAGCGCCGTGGTTTGAGCCTGCGACCGATGCGGGAAAAGCAAAACAACGCCAAGCGCAAGTGATATTCCAGCCAAAGCTGCAATCTTCGAAAATCCCAATATCTTCCCTCACCCTGTTTTCAAATCTGTTTGAGCAACTTATTTTCACGTTTCACAGGAATACAGATCCTGCGTCCCGAATTCGTTTGATTATTACCCATCGGGAGCGAAAGCATGCCACGAATTCGATACGTCTTTTTGCCTGTGCTACTGACCTTAGCTGCCCATCCGGCTTTAGCACAGAATCATATTACCTACCATGTTGAACCGGTCGCCCAGAACAAAACCTTCAAGGTCGCGATTGACATTCCGGCCGTCAAGGAGCTGACGGTTCGCGTGCAGATGCCCGTATGGATGCCAGGCGCCTATTTTGTTGGTAATTTTGCCAACTCCGTCTCCGATGTTCATGCGGCGGACGCGGGCGGTTCGAAGCGCACACTGCGCGTGTTTCATCCCGATCCCAACACCTGGGAGGTAGGCGCGAATGGCGCACACTCTGTTCGACTGGAATATACGGTAAAAGGTGCAGATATTGAAGAGGAGGCGGGCAAGCCTCGACGCGGCCATATCAGCGGCCCAACCACCTACATGTATGTGGTTGGTCGCAAGACCGAACCGTGCGACCTCGAGATCAAAAATCCAGCAGGCACAGTGTCTTGGCCTACGATCTGCAGCCTGGATTCATCCACAGCACAAACTGACAGCCGGGGAACTTCAATCTACACTGCGCCGACGTACGATGTTCTGGCGGATGCGCCGGTTGAGATGGGCGATTACGGGGATGAAACCTTCGAGGCGGGCGGCAAGCCGATGCATGTGGTTGTCTATGGCGATTACAAGACCACAGACCGGGCAAAGCTGCTGGATTACTGTAAGAAAATCGCCAACGAGGAGATCTCCTTTTTCGGCGGTGCGCCCTTCGCCCGTTATGTATTTGAGTTCCGTACGACCTCTGCCGCAACGCGAGGCGCTGGTGGACTGGAGCACCTGGGTTCAACAGAGATTGGCACGGTCGGCTCGGTCGAAGATCGGGTCCGCTCAGTAATCGCTCACGAATTCTTCCATCTCTGGAATGTGAAGCGAATTCGACCTTTCGTCCTCGGCCCATTTAACTATGTCGATCCGCCCCACACCGCCAATCTCTGGTGGTCGGAAGGCATCACAAGCTACTACGGCGACCTCCTCTCCGAGCGAGCCGGCCTGAACACTAAGGAAGAGTATCTCAAACACATTGCAGACACGATCGGTCAGCAGCAGAACAACCCGGGCCGGCTCAAGGTATCTGCGGATGAAGCTAGCCTCAGAGTCTGGGAGGCAAATAACAGCTCCGGGCTCGGCATAAGCTACTACACCAAGGGCGAGCTCATCGGTGTTTGCCTCGACCTGAAACTGCGCAGCATTACCGACGGCAAGGTAACCCTCGACGACGTGATGAAGGCGCTGTGGGCACAGGTAAGACACGGAGACGGGCCCGGTTTCGGCGAAGATGACATTAAGAAGACCGTCAATCGACTGAGCGGACAGAACCTCTCTGACTTCTACGATGTGGTCGCACGGAGCCTCGACGAACTGCCGCTGGAAGAGTGCCTTAAGCTAGCAGGATTGAAGCTGAATCGGGACGAACCGGCAAAACAGCAGGGCGAATCTGGCATGCGCACCTCGTTCGACCGAACCAGCCGGGGCATAGCAGTTGCCGAAGTGACGCCAGGCGGCGCCGCCGAGACTGCAGGGCTAAAGGCGGGAGACAAGATTACCGGGGTGAACGGAAGCACTGAAGGACGCTCGATGTTCGGGCCGCTTATGGGAGCAAAGCCTGGTGACAAGCTTAGCATCGTTGTCAATCGTGGCGGCACGTCCATAAATGTCGAGATGACGATGGGTTCGCGCAGCATCTACTCGTATAGCATCGCTCCCGATCCAGGTGCGACAAAGACGCAGATTGCCATACGCGATAGCTGGTTGTCCGGCCACTGATCCCGACTTCGGCAACGATGCCGACAACCTGATTATTTGTGAGACGAGGCAGTTCGGCCGATCCGGTATCGCGACCGGCCAACTGCCAAATCTCGGTCAGGAGAATTAAATAATGCTGCTAGCCATGATCTATGCTGCCCTGCTTGCAAGGCAGCAGGTTGCTCCACAGGTCGTGATTCGCGCTTCCGCCGGTATCGTAACCGAAGCCGAGTTACCTGCGAGAGCGCTTTTCCTCGTTCTTAACAACGGCCCTACCCCCGCGCATCGCGAGATTCGATTCCGCTGCCCGGATGCTGACGTCTCCCCGGCATCTATTCAGATTGACATTCCCGCAGGCGAATCACGCATCGTATCTACCTCCGTTCACCTCCACGCAAATGTCGACACTTCTACACTCGATATATCAGCGGACGGACCAGGCTTTAAAATCGTCGTTCGTCGCGGGATCGATCTTACGCAGAGTACGTGGCGCAGAAAATTCACTCCCGCCGCTGCCAGAATCGACAGCAAACTTGCCGCATATACCCTGGATGATCGTTCGTGGGCTGTCATCCATCCGCCGTTAATGTGGCAGGAGAACGATAACGCCTGGTGCCGTGTTCACTTTACCGTTCCTGCTGAATGGCGCGGCCGGCAGATCCGTTTGATGATCGCCGCAGTGGATGACAACGACGTAACATTCCTCAACGGGTTCGAGATAGGCAAAACAAATGGCTGGGATGTGCCGCGCAACTATATCATGCCGGAGGGCCTGATCACATGGGGCGGAGAAAACGTTCTCACCGTAATGGTTGAAAATCCGACCTTCGGTGGCGGCCTGTACAAGGCTCCAATCTATATCGCAGTCGGCAACGGTCCGATCATTGCAGCGCCGACATCTGCTTCCGTTCCTGTAAAGCGTACCGCACCAGGCTCCATTGGCGAGCCCCTGCCGCTCCGCAAACTGAGCGTGAAGAATGGCGTTCTGCGCTATCCTGATGGCGCCGAAGTCAGCCTCTGGGGTGTAAACATGTATCCCCAGAGCTGGGTTCAGTTTGAAAACATGAAGCGTCTCCATGTGGATATCCGCAAGGCGATGCGTACCGATCTGGACCACCTTCAGCAGATGGGCGTGGAGGTGATCCGAATTCATGTTTTTGATAGGGAGATCTCGGATGGCGCGGGAAACCTGATTCGCAATGAGCATCTGGATATTCTGGATGATCTCGCAGCCGAGTGCACGCGGCGCGGCATCTATCTCTATTTGACGCCTATCGCATGGTGGGGCGGGCCGAATGAACGGCCGGATTCGTTCTCTGCACAGACCTCCAAGCCGGGGATGATGTTTGTGCAGGGCTCCATCAAGGCGGAAGCCAACTACCTGCAGAACTTCCTGAACCACACCAATCCCTATACAGGTCGGCCATTAAAAACAGAACCATGCCTTCGTCTGATTGAGGTGATGAATGAACCAGCCTACTTCGCGTACGAGGACCTTAGCGCCTCCGCCTATGAACCACAGGGCGAAAATCCGGACGTGCTCAAGCGCGACCATGCGGAGCTAAAGCGGCAATGGCAGAGTTGGCTTGCCCAAAACGCGCTGCAGGATAGTCCTGTCTATTTCCCGTTATTTCGGTATCAGTTGATGCGCTCCTATATTCGATTGATGATCGCGGCAATCAAGAGCACTGGCGACGATCAGCCGATCGCAATAAGCAATTTCGGCCAGAATGGCGACGACATCGTTCAGGCGATCGGAGATTCGGACTGTGATGCAGTCACCATCAGCGCCTATCCTGGTGGGTGGGAGAAAGTTAATGACGGGTTAAACCTGATCTCAGCCGTAACTCCACAGCAACTGCCGGCAGCGTTGGCGAATAAGGCAAGGCTGGCATATGAGTTCGATACACCCGCCGCCAATGTTAGCGCCTACCTGTATCCTGTTATCGCGGCGATGTTCCGCAACGCAGAGGTTCAGATCGCGTGCCAGTTTCAGTACGACAGCATGAGCACCGCAGCCTGGAACCTGGATTGGAACGCGCACTGGCTCAACTGGCTCTACTCACCATCAAAGGCGTTGAGCTGGAGGGTAGCCGAAGAGACATTCCACAACTCTCCGCGCGGTATGCCATATGTTCCGAAGGGTGACGAGATGCTTTTTGGAGGCACATCCGCATCCTTCAAACAGAATATTAGTCTCTATGCGGATACCAACCTCGTAATCCATTCTCGCTCGGTACCAGAAAGACTGCGCGCCGGCCTGCCACCTGCCCCAGGCCGCATTATTGGCGCAGGCAACTCTCCTTATGTCTCCTACGGTGGCACCGGGATCTACACGCTCACTCGTTCGGGAGACGCGTTTGAGCTGACAGTCAACCCGGATCAGCGGCTAATCGGTAACTCCCTGCGCGGATCGCTCGAGGCTCCGGTTGCGGAGCTTGAATCGAATGCGCAGCTCTTCCTGTTGAAATTACCGGGGTGGGAGCATGCCATTTGTAAGGATATGGATGGTAAACAGGTACTGCGGACGCCGTATGGATGGGCGCTGATGCCGGGCATTTACCGCATACAGAGGCACTGAAATCCAGCTAACCCCGTTGCAAGAAAATAATTCGTGATATTTCTCGGTTCGTTACTATCCGACGTCTCGCTTCCCTGTCTCTACTATTCAGGAGCGATCGGAAATGGTGGAGATGCGCGGGAACACAACAAACCAGGTGCCCGACGATGAGCTTGTAGTTCTCTCACTGCTCGGGAGCCTTGCTGCGTTTGATGAGCTCGTAAGGCGGTACCGAGGCGCCGTAGTCCGCGTCACGTCTCAGATACTGGGATGCAGAACGAGCGCGGAAGACGCGGCGCAGGATGCCCTTGTAATAGCATTCAAAGCGCTGCCGCAACTGCAAGACCCTGGCAGATTCCCGGCATGGCTATGCTCAATAGCTAGGCACAGGGCCTTGCGTGTTGCCAACCAGGAGATGCGAACCGTTGCAGCCGACAAGACGGATCTAGACCGCTTGATTATAGAGCGATGTCCAGAGCTGACCATTAATCCAGCCGAATTGGTGATCGGCCGGTTCGGCAGCAGTGTCTTGCGCGCAATGGAGGCGCTGCCGGAAGAGGTACGGTTAGTGATGGAACTGCGATATTGCGAAGAATGGTCCATCACGGCAATTGCATCCTTCCTCTCCTTGCCCCTTACGACAGTAAAGTGGCGGCTGCATACAGGCAGAAAGACCCTCCGACGCATCCTATCCTCAGACGAAACGTTTCATATTCCCGCAAAGGTGGGAGATATGGCCGAACTTGCAGGAGCTGTAACAAGATGAGCACTCAAGATATGGACATGCGGCGAATGCGCCGACTGCTGCGCGAAACTGCAAGAATTGCAGAGCATGCGAGCCTGACTGGAAGCCTGGAGAAGGGCAGCCGATTAGCAGTGCGACAGTATAACGCGATACTGGAGCACCTCGAGAACGAGGGCACAGTGCCCGAGGACCTGTTTCCTAGGCTGGAGGACGATTGCGGATTTGATGAGCTAGGAGTGGCTGCCAAGCTGTTGGACGGCTATCTTGACGACGACGACGAGGAGACCGAGCCCTCTCGCGGCAAAGAGCGCAAGTGCGTAGAGATTAAGCTCGGCGGCATGGCTGGTTTCGGCGAGGGTGGTGATTTCAGAGGTATAGCGGAGATCATCCGCGCCAACATGTCCGATATTCTGCGCGAGCACCTTCACTATCCGGGCGCTCCACCGACACCACCCACCCCTCCCACACCACCGACACCGCCGGTGCAGCCAACGGCGCCACCGCCGCCGCCACATCAGGCGGCCGGAGATCACGAACGTGAAACCGATAACGAACTGCGGGATCTGATTGACGAACTGAGCAACCCCGAGCTCACAACAGATGAGCGCGCGGAGCTAACACAGAAGATTGTGAAGCTCGCGAGAAGTGAGGGGTAGACGAGCCGCGCTTTTGTGTAATTCGGCTTGTTATTAAGCCGAATTACACAGACGAAAAATGGGATCGGATTTACTTCTGCACAACACTCTTTTCAAGGAGTGGCTGAAGCGCTGCTGCAATCCCGACTTCCCCGCTGCCAATGTCTACACCCTTGTACAGCCACCAGTCTTCGCGATGCGTGATGGTCTCGCCGGGTTGGATCTTTTCAAGTGGGCCGAGAGTCTCAAGCTCCAGGAAACCACCGTCCGTATAGATCTCGTTGTTGCAGTTGTAGTCGGGGTATGCGTTTGCGGCATCAAACGCAAATCGCTTTACAAAAAGGCTCCCTTTACGGAAATAGGCAGCCCAGCCCTGGCGGTTCAATACACCGAGCTTCTGAGACTCTTTGTTGTCGGGATCCTGCCGGAGCGTTATGTACTTGCGCCCAATGCTCCACCGCGGATCCGTGAGGTTTGTATATGGCCAGAGCACCATTGGCCGGGCCGGCAAGAGCACCTCATCGTGAGATTGATAAGGCTCCTGCGGAACAATTGCAAGGCCGCCCTTGTTCATTACAGACATCGCCCAGCAGGCCGCATCGATCGCAAAGAGCCCCTTGTTGGTTAGCCTGTGCGTTATCGTCGCATGCGATCCCTTCGCATCCAGAGTTACCCATATCTCTTTCTGAATGCCAGTGGCACCCTCGACAGCCTGGATAAGCTTTACCGTATCGCCGTCGCGAACTACCTGTACGGGGTCGTTATCTGGCGCATAGCTACGTGGTTTGCCCTCGGGCGCATGCCAGAGACGGTGGCCCCCGCGGATATTCCACTGACCAAGATCAGACTTTACGCTTACCTCGGGAACATTGCCGAACAGATTCTCGGTTTCATTCGTGCCAACGTGCGCAAAGCGAACGATGCGTGGGCCGTATGCTGTCGCAAGAACGAGCTCGACTTCTCCATTGCTGATCTTGATGTTACTGGTGTCTGCACCAAATGCAGCCTTATCTTCGATGATGACCCCAGTAGCGGGCGGAGACTGCTGAGCTGGAGCAGGCACGGTTTGCTTCACTAGGCCTGGCGGTAGTTGTTGAGCCAGGACGCAGTTGCCGAGAACAGTAAGAGGGGAGACGCAGAGCAGGAACCTACATATCCTAGGCGTGGATTGAACCATCATTTTTGGCTCCGTTCCGAGAGAGAGTGGACAATGGGTTGGCGCAGAAGTCTCACGGGTTTGCCTGGCAAGGATCGCGGCTTGTAATGGCTTATAAAGATGCGATTGGGGTTGGCAGCAGTTGGCCTCAATTCCCCAACTTTTAACGGTTTTAGTCCGATATACGTCACATAAAGATCTACTTTAAACCTGTGACCAAATACGGCTTCGGTTTCGTCGTAAGCCTGAATCGCCATGCGATCCATGTTCCATGGCTCCATGCGCGCGGGCATGAGCACATCTACCGTGTCACGCCCCGCAAAACGCATGCCTGCTGCCATTTCTGGCGTGTGTTTACGATACCTGTTCTTATACAGCGTTTGGTACCGATTGCGCGTCTCGTTCCCCTGTTTATTGTCGGGATCCGAGTGGTTCGCTCCGGTCAGCTTCACGATTTCCGCGCTGGTTGGCGGCCATTGCGATGCGCCTACGTCCATTCCCGACGCGTCTTCGTAATTGGTGTGCAGCGTCTTGAGATACAGAATGGCGCCGGCAAGCCCGAGGAGCGGTATCGCTACCAACCATGGTCGCAGCATCGGCACATCTCCCAGTCCGGAGCCGTCGTCAGCTTAACGTTCCGGCCTCATCAGAGGAAACAGGATTACGTCTCGAATGCTTTCCGCATTCGTTAACACCATCGCCAACCGATCCACACCTATGCCAAGTCCACCCGTCGGAGGCATACCATACTCAAGCGCTGTGAGGAAGTCCTCATCCATAGGATGCGCCTCTTCGTCTCCGGCTGCGCGTTGCGACATCTGGCCTTCAAACCGCGCTCTCTGATCGATCGGGTCGTTGATCTCAGAGAAGGCATTCCCCAGCTCTTGCGTCGCAAGGTACACTTCAAACCGACGCGTTAACGCCGGGTTATCGGTATGCATCTTGGCAAGCGGTGAGGTCTCCGTTGGAAAATCGGTTATAAACGTTGGGGCAATCAGCGTTGGCTGCGTATACTGTTCGTGCAGCTTTTCGATCAAACCTCCCAGAGTGTGCTCGTTATCTAGATCGAAGTTCACTCCGCGCTCAGCGCAGGCCGCCTTCGCCGATTCGAGCGATGTAAACACCTCCGGCTTGAGTCCCGTGTTCTCTTCAATTCCCTGCAGCATAGGCAAACGCCGCCATGGAAGCGACAGATCCACCGTAACCGTGGTACCCTCAGGCTGCCCGGCACCCGTAACAATCACGGGGCTGCCGTTGACCTCTGTACAGATGTACCGGTACATGTCCTCTACAAGCTGCATCATGTCTTCCAGGTTCACATAGGCCTGGTATAGCTCCATGAGCGAGAATTCGGGGTTGTGACGAGGAGACATGCCTTCGTTGCGGAATACGCGGCCAATCTCGTACACCTTTTCGTAGCCGCCCACGATCAGCCGCTTTAGGTACAGCTCGAGCGAAATGCGTAGTTTGAAGTCGTACTTCAGGGCATTATGATGCGTGGTAAACGGCCGGGCTGCAGCGCCGCCGGCTACCTGCTGAAGCACGGGTGTTTCAACCTCCAGAAAGCCACGGTTATCCAGGAACCGCCGCATGGAGGTAACGACCTTGCAGCGCCGTGTAAGAATATCTCGCGCATCAGGATTGGATAGCAGATCCAGATACCGCTTTCTGTACCTGTCTTCCTTGTCTGCAATGGCGCCGTGAATTACACCAGAATCGTCCTGTTTGCCGAAAGGCACTGGCCGCAGCGCCTTCGCAAGCAGCGTGTAGCCCTTCACATGGATGGAGTGCTCACCCGTGCGGGTAATGAACGGAAAACCAGTGACACCAATGATATCCGCAAGATCGAGCTGATTGAACCGGTCAAACGCCTCTTCGCCAACATCATCGCGCTTTATATAGAGCTGCACTCGCCCTGTTTCGTCGCGCACATCCGCAAACGTAACCTTGCCCTTGGTTCTGTGCGCCGTCATTCGGCCGGCGACCGATACGACTACCGATTCACGCTCTTCGTCGCTCAATCCCCAGTGCGCTGCTTGTGGGTCCACTACTTCGGCGGCCGAGTGCAGCTTATCGTAACGCTCAAGCAGAAATGGATCTGCGCCTGCTTCACGCAAGGCATCGAGCTTACGCAAGCGCTGCGATCTCTGGTCCTCTAACTCTTCACTCACAATGACTACCTCTTAGCAATTCGTAATGCATAGGCGCAGCAAGCGACGCCACTACCGATTCTGATGAATACCTCTTAAAAACAGGGAGCCCCTTTAAGGCTCCCGTTGCATGCGAATACGATTAATAATATCGGCGCACCGTTGCACCCGGAAGTCGATGGATCCTGCTATACCAATCTAGTTCTTGCGGATACTATCGATTCGATAATGCAAGGTTCCGTTCGGAACGATTATAACGACACGGTCTCCCACGCGCTTATCTACAAGCGCTTCACCAACAGGAGATTCGTCCGAGATCAAATCTGTGTCCGGATCGGCCTCAACGGAGCTGACGATCGTAAGCTCCCATTCGTCATCGTTATCCTCATTCGTCATTTTAACGATGGAGCCAATCCCAATATAATCCGTAGGAATATCGGCATTATCAAGCACCTGAGCTATTTGGAGAATGCGGCGGATCTCGGATATCTGGCTCTCGACCAGAGCCTGTTCCGATTTGGCATCCTCAAGCTCCGGGTTCTCTGCGGGATCGCCGAACTGTTTGGATTCTCGAATCCTGTCTGCCACTTCGCGTCGCTGCACATTACGCAGATGATCAAGCTTCTGCTCCAGCTTGTCTCGGCCGCTTGGTGTAAGCGCGATTTCCAGTTCCTGCGACATCCCAGATATCTCCTCCAACTCAAATTCTGCGTAGTGAAGCGCAAATTACCGCACAACACCTCGACAGGAACGACGATTGCAGAAGGACAATTCAGTGTTCTTAATACGCATAACTCAGCAAGAATGCTGCCATTATACGATGTTGTACACCAATAATCTAAAACGCTGACGACCCACAGGTCTCAGCGTAATGGTCCATTAACAAGCTGCCGGATTGTTGCGCGAGAATATAGCACGGATAAACCTGCCCTGTCAATCGAACATACGTCGCACTTGGGTAATAACGGTAAAGTTGTTTTGCAGGTTACGCAGTGACACTCAGTTGTAAGCCCGGCGAGCCGTTAAACTCGTCGGGCTTACACATCGCATTTATCAACCGTTTCCGATCAATCGTTCGGAACGATGTCCTTTGCGGTTATTGGCGCCTCACCCATGATCTGCTTACGTGAGACCTTGTAAGTCACTTTGACCATTCTCACCGGCTGGGAATGGTTTGCCCACGGAACCGTAACACCGTCCCAGATTGGACCGGTTGCGCCCTGGCCAGCAATGAGCGCGGTTCCAAGCAGAGGCTCACGATTATCCAGGTACACATGTGTCAGATCCGAGTCTGTCATACCTTCGCCGCTCCAACCAAAACGGTCGGTAAGGTGAGGGGACGTTGTTCGCGGATTGTATGACAGCACGATCTTGTACGTAGGCACCGAGAAGCTGTACATCTTGGGATCTTTGCTCATGTCCATTTCGCGATCGAACTTGCCTTTACGAACGGCACAGCTATCCACAAGAATGGTTTCGGCCATGTTAACCTGGAACGAGTTCTTGATATCTACCAGTGGGCGATCTTTGTAGAACCAGTCAGTTATTCTGCAGTCGATTCTGGAACCATCGGCAGTGTTAAACCTTCCGTAGACTCGCAATACCTTTGGCCGTTTGACATCAATAGCCGGCCTAAGCGCTACATCCCAGGGCTGCGGAGAGATTCCGGGTCCGGTTGGCCACAGCACACCCGGCAGCGGAGGATTAGACGGGTTAATTGCATCGTGTCCCGTCGTTGTATACCGGTTGTGGTACCGCTGCAGGTCCTCGGCATAGTTATGCTTCTCTGCGAACCACATCTGTTTGTTCGCGTAGTTTTGTTGCCGGCCGGCGGCCTTGTCGTCGGCCATGATCTTTTCGGTTCGCGCCAGGGCTTTCTGCCACTCTTCCAGAGCCTCAGGCAAACGCGCCTGCTTCTCGTAGGTGTGCGCAAGCAGATGGAGCGTTTTCAGTGGAGCAGCAAAGGGATAGTCGTCTGTTCCCTTAACGCCCGTTTCATCATGGTGAGGGCCTGCAATACAGTCCTGCAGCGCCTTTTCGGCTTCAGTGTAGTTCTTAATCTTATCGAAGTTCTGCCAGCCCTTTTCGAATTTGATATCCGGGATTTCAGGGTTATTGGCAATTCCTTCGTCCAACAGCGCTTCGGAAGGAGCAATATATCTCCGGTCCGAACGCTCATTTGCATCGGTAAAGTTGTACGAGAGATGCCAGGCGCCTGTTACGTACACGTTTTCTGCATGCGGATCCAGTAGGGTAATAATTCTAACCAGTGGAAGAATAGCGTCGTAGTCGCCACTGTGGAAGAACTCGTCGCAGCGTACCCAGAGCAGACCGGCGGCCGCTTCGCGGAAACCAAGAAGCGGAAGCAGCATGAACTCATTGTTAAGTCCGCCGCTCACCTGAGAGATATTCTTCTCTCCCATGTGTATCTGGCGCGCGGTCGGATCTATTGCCTTCTGAAGCAGCGCAGTTACACCGAGCAGCGCCACAACGGCTACAGCCATCGGTGCGGTGCGTCTGTTCACTGATGCCGGCATCTTTTTGACAGCTTTTTGCATAGGGAAGACCTTTCCTGATCTTACAGTTGCCACGGCGGCAAAAACCGCCGTCTGCAGGATCGTTCTATACTTCGCGCCTGTCGAAGATAATAACCGCCAGTATCAGAAGAACTGCGGAATAGATGAGCGCATAGAGGATGTTCTGGCGAATGAAGACATCCGGGTTTGTGATCTCCTGAGTCGGGTGGATCAGTGTATTCTGGATATTAAAGTTGCCAAAGTTCGGCAGCAGGTAGTGAATGAGCGTACCGGCAACCTGCGTTGCCTTAACGCGGCTGGTGGTAAGCGATTCGGTAACGCTGCTGAGGTTGCCAACAATGAAGATGCCGAACGACATGAAGAAGTTAAGCACCGGGGTGGCAAACGTTGAGAAGAAGATTGTGAGCGCCGCGAGCAGCATCATCTGGAAGAACGTCAGGAAGACGCCCTTGTACATGTCAGCCGGCACTTTGCCTTCCTGGAAGCGAATCATCAGTAAAAAGACGATTCCCATTGCGGCGATGTTAATGAAGACAACCGCAAACCCGCCAAGAAACTTGCCTAACACGAATTCGAAGCGCTGAACAGGCTTCGACAGAATCGTGTAGATCGTTCGCCGCTCTATTTCAACTGGTATCAGATAGATACAGGTGACGATCGTGATGAATAGGCCCGCGAGCAGAATTGCTGCAAGTCCAAGGCTGCGAAGAACGGTCTGGCTGTCCTTCGGGCTAAGGAAGCCGAAGACAGGGCCGAGGGCGATAAGGAACACGCCACAGATTAGAAAGATCCACATTACTCGGCGGCGGAGCGCTTCACGCACCGTCTGCCGGGCAATCGCTAAAGGTACCATTGTTAGAGAGTCTCCTCACAGAATAGAAAGCAATTGGAGCATGAACTGCAAGCCTGCGTACGGCGGCGACTCATTAACGCCGGGCCGCGCAGATCAACCTGCATTAGCTGCCATCCTCTTTTCTGACAGTCTCGACGAATACATCTTCGAGTGTTCGCTTGTGAGGCACAACCGAGATAATTTTCGCTTTTGCGCCACGAACCACATCGATTACCGCATTGATCTTCTCATCATCTGGAAGAGTAACCCGAAGCGTATCTCCGCCTGTGATTTCACTGCCGGGTGCGAACTCCTTCAACTGACCAATAACGCTGTTCAGCTCTTTACCCTGCGCCACAACCTCGGCATAATCACCCGCAACGAGGTCACTAATCTTGCCTTCTGTCAGCAGTTTTCCACGGTGGATAATCGCAACGCGAGAGCAGATCAGTTCAACATCCGCGAGTTGATGCGAAGAGAGGAAGACCGTCTTGCCCTCATCTTTCAGGCTCGCGACAATATCTCGAAGCTCTGCGTGTGCGATTGGGTCAAGACCAGAAGTAGGCTCATCGAGGAATAGCAGCTTGGGGTCGTTGATCAAAGCCTGAGCAATTCCGGTACGCTGTCGCATACCTTTAGAATAGCCGCGAATGCTTCTGCGCCATGCATCTGGCTGAAGGCGAACCTTCTCAAGGCAGATCTGAACCCGCCGGCTGCGCTCGGGCTCCGGGATCTTAAAAAGACGGGCGTAGTAGTCGAGAATGTCCCAACCCGTCATCGAATCGTAAAAGTAGGTCTCTTCAGGGAGATAGGCAAGCTCTCTCTTGACTTCATTGTCTCCCATCGGTTTGCCCAGAAGAGTGGCGTCACCATCTGTCGGAAAGATAAGTCCGAGCAGCATCTTGATCGTAGTGGTCTTACCAGCGCCGTTTCGGCCTAAAAAGCCGAAGATTTCGCCTTCCTGAACTTCCAGGTTTAGGTTGTTAACTGCAACAACTTCCTGTTTCTGCCAGACGTCCACATACTTCTTGGTGAGGCCCTGGATCGAAATCGCAGCAGCCATAAGCGGGGGTTCCTCCATCCGTCACGAATTACGGATTCAAACAATTTCTATATTTAGTGCAGAGCGAATCGCTACGAGAACAGGGCTCAGACCCCTCACCGATACGCCGGGCGATAGTATACCTATGCCCGTAACAGGGAGTCAACGCGAGCTATTCGGAACACTCTGAATTGTGATGAATGCGTGCTGCGCACTACGACAATCGCGATTGCCTTTTTGCCGATCTATTATACGCCGCTGTTCTCTTACGGAGCTAAGTGTGTAATTCGTCACGACCTGAAGCAATATTGATAAAAAAACCGCAAATTAAATGCGCTGCGCGTGCTTAGTCCTCGGTTGTGCGGCTATCTTGCACATCCATCGGCGTTGGCGCGGCTTCAATGTGCATTCCCACCCGCTTTCCCTGCAGGACGGAACGGGTAAGCATCCGCTCGTGAACAAATTGTGCGACGTGATAGCCTATGGAGATCAGCAGAACAATCGCAAACATTAAAAGCATGATATACAGTTTGTGCTGATTGCTCAGCGGGAACTCATAGGGATGCATTGGTGCATGCAAAGATTTATTTCCATTCTGCCTGCGCAGTTAAGCCAGCTCATTTATACACATCGAGACTGTCCCATAGGCGCTTCGGTTTCGATATCAATTGGTTCTACCCCACCAGTGCGGCAAACCTGGTTCTGTCCGCCAAACGTATGTTTGATCTGCCGAGCAATTAATAAATAGAGATTCGCAGTACAGTTGCAATTAGTCGTCCGAACACCTTGACATCGTTCGTCCGTTGCGATATAGTGACATCGAAGAATGGTCGGTACGATGTTGGTTCCTGCCCAGCCTACACCTGGTTGTTTGAGAGTGCAGATCGCATCCGGTTCCATTTCGACCGATGCTCGAGGCCTGCACCCTATAGCAGTTTGTGAAGCATCAGGAGGAATGCGTACGGATGAGTTCCCTGTGTATAGAATCCACCCCCTGCGAAATTAGTGCGGATGAGGAGCTATTGCACCTTGCCGCGCGAAACAATATCTCTGCAATTGAGGCGCTGCTTACCCGATATCGATATCTCGTTGAGTTAAAGGCGCGTACCTATTTTGTAATAGGCGCCGATCACGATGATGTTGTACAGGAAGGTATGATCGGCCTTTACAAGGCGATTCGGGACTACCGAAGCAGCCATTCCGTTCGGTTCCGAACCTTTGCTGATCTCTGCATAACCCGTCAGATTATCTCCGCCGTTAAAACGGCGACTCGCAACAAGCATCTTCCTCTTAACGCATACGTTTCGTTCTATCACACGCCTGGCCAAGAATCCGATAGTGAGCTCTGGCTCCTCGACTGCCTTCCCAACACGATCTCCCCGAGCCCATTTGATCTCCTCTACGGTCCCTCTGCGGCCAATCGCCTTGCCGCCGCCCGGGAGTCGCTCTCCAGCCTCGAGGACAGCGTTCTGGATGCTTACCTCCAGGGCAAATCGTATCGGGAGATTTCCGCAGAGCTTCGTCGTCCGGCTAAGACGATCGATAACGCTCTGCAGCGGGTAAAGCGAAAGCTGTTCGACTCGATCTCGGCCGATAGCTGCGCGTAAAATCAAGACCGCTTCTTCCCACCTGCAACAAACTGCTCTCCTCTTCTGTCAACTTCGCTGGTATCTCATTAGCAAATGAAGTGCTCCGTACGAAACAGTACGGTGCGGCAATGGCGCCGCCTTGAGTTAAGAAAGTGGGTTGAATCGATGTCTCTAAAGTACGCGTGCGAATGGAATGAGGAGGGGGGCTACTACGAGCTTAACAAGGGAGTTAAGGTTCCAGTACGGCTGTTTCTCTCTCCAAAACTATTTAATGATTGTGAAGAACAACTGTTTACTCAGATTGTAGCAGCGACCGAGTTCCCTGGCGTGCTCGATGTGGCAATTACGCCAGACGTGCATACCGGCTATGTTGTACCGGTAGGCTGCGTTATGGCGACGAGTGGAACCCTGTGTCAGGCACCAGTCGGCTTTGACATTGGCTGCGGAATGCTGGCCTTCAAGTCGACCGTTAGCAAAGGCAAAGGCTACGAAGATAAGCTGCGCAAGCGTTTCTCGGAGCGCGTCATCGAGACGGTAGGGATGGGCGTCGGGCGCGGAAGCTGCCGAAATTTCTCGGCGAGAGACTTTGAGGAGATTATCCGAACCGGCGCTGCGGGCCTGAAGATCGATCAGAAGCGCCGCGAGAACTCGGAACGGGAATTTATTCCCGTGACTG
Organism: uncultured Chthonomonas sp.; assembly: GCA_903919615.1. GTDB lineage: Bacteria > Armatimonadota > Chthonomonadetes > Chthonomonadales > Chthonomonadaceae > CAIXIX01. The sequence continues at coordinate 7,200 of CAIXIX010000311.1, read as the reverse complement.
ATCAGTGGGATATTCCGAAGAAGCCCGTGCAGCGCGGCATCGGACAGTTGGGCAGCCTCGGTGGTGGAAACCACTTCATCGAGATCCAGCACGATCAGAACGACCACCTCTGGGTGATGGTGCACACCGGATCACGCGGATTCGGGCACGGGCTCGCAACGCACTACATTGAGCAGGGCAAAGAGTACCTCAAGAGCAAAGGGGTCGATGTTCGAGGCGGCGCGGAAGCGGTCTACTTCGAACCGGACACACCACTCTACGACGGCTACCGCAATGCAGTAGCGGCCGGCGCGAACTTTGCCATCGCGAACCGACTGCTCATCTGGGAGAGTGTTGGAAAGGTGTTCGAGCAGGTGTTTGGCCAGGAGCCAGAGCTTGTCTACGAAATCTCGCACAACCTGGTGCAGGAGGAGCCGGCTTCAACCGATGCCACAAAGGCGAACGGCGAAAAGGCATGGATCCACCGCAAAGGCGCAACACGCGCGTTTCCGGCCGGGCACCCGATGCTTCAGGGGACAAAGTGGGAGGCCACAGGCCACCCGATCCTGATCCCGGGCAGCATGGGAGATAACTCCTATGTGCTCTACGCTGAGCCGGGGGCGGCGAAGAGCCTCTACTCCGTAAACCACGGTTGTGGAAGGCGACTCTCTCGCTCAGCGGCAAAGCGCGAGTTCAGCCAGAGCGACGTCAACGCTCAGATGAAGAAGCTCAATGTGATGGTGAATGCCGGGGGCAACGTCCCGATTGACGAGTCTCCGAACTGTTACAAGTCGGCGAAGGACGTCATCAGCGCGGTGGTGAAAGCGGGCCTCGCTCGCGTCGCCTATACGCTCACACCCATGGCCTCGCTTAAGGGTGTGGACTGAGGAAGGGAAGGGGTCAGGGAAAAGTAAATTCCCTGGTCCCTTTTCTGTCATACTCCTGGCGCGCGCTGTAACCGTGTATGGCCGCGCGCGGAGAAGCGGGCTTCAGCATCGTGCGGACGGCGGTGGCGTTACACGGTTTCATGGGTCTTTCCGCGTGGGGACACGCAGGCTCCTGGTGGTGCGTTCGATGGTCGCAAACAGAATTGGGAAGGTAGTTCCGCTTGGGGACAAGCGGGCTCCAGGTGTTGCGTTCGATGATGGCGGCGTGCAGAGTGGCAAGACAATAGGACAGAACCACTATCTGCTTTCGGAGATTCGCCCCCCTCCCGACCCCTAACTATGTTTCATATCTCGGCGAACTTCCGGAGGCGCGCGCAGTGGTGCCTCTCCCGTGGTCTCCACCGTGGTCTCCGCCCCGCCGATGCGTAGCGAGGATTTGAGGGGAAGGAGCGAGGAACGAGCGGATGAGGAAGAGGTTAGATCAGGGTCTCGTCACCCACGCCGATAACAAATTCCACGTAAAACCCACAACACAGGACTTTTCTAGTGTGCCACCATCGGTACCAGAGATATCTATCATTGGTAGCCCGACCCTCTCCCTCGACGCTCGCTTGGGCTCTCTAGGGAGAGGGACAATTCAGCGCCTGCCGCCGGTTGTTCCCTTCCCCCTGATCCCACTTCCCTATTTCAAGTACTGATCATACCACGCGATTAGTTCGGCGATGTCGCTCTCGATACCCGGCCAGCCATGGCCTTTCCCTGGTCGAACAATGAGCTTGTTTGGCACTTTCAGCTCGGTCATCTTCGCGCAGAAGATCTGCGACTGCTGTAGTGGAACCAGCGGATCGGCTCCGCCATGAATGATGAGTGTGGGAGGCATCTTGCTCGTAAGCGCGTAGATCGGCGACAGCTCCGTAGCAAGCTTCACCTTATCTGCTTCTGTTGCGCTAGCCTGCAGCCCGAACGCCGGATGATATCCCTTTAGAAAAGGATTGTCGAAGGCGTGCGCGCCCTCTTTGCCATAGTTTAGAAAATCGGTCGGCGGAAAGAAGCAGGCTACTGCATTGATTCGACTGGAGACTCGGTTGACCGGGTCCTTGGCATTCGGATCGCCGTCATCACCCGTTGCCGCAGTGGTGATAGAGAGATGACCGCCAGAACTACCGCCTGATATACCGATCTTATTGGGATCGATACCGAAGTCAGCCGCATGGAAACGCACATAGCGCACTGCGCGCTTGATATCCTTAAGGATTTCGCCAACCGGGAAACGTGGTATTGAACCATGCACCACCTCGAAAACCGTTATACCGTGCGATGTAAATGGCTGTGCATATCCGGCATTGATGTTGTCATGGTTCGAAACCCAGCCGCCACTAACCATCCACAGCACTGCCATGCCGTTCGGCTTCGCTGGCTTAAACACATCCATACTTAGCGCGACACCCTCTTTGTGACCGTAGATCACATCGACCAGGTGGTTCGGATCTGCGGCTTGTGCATGTGCTTTGAGGCCGACCGCAGCCAGTAAAAGAGTGCACAGGAGTAACCTGTGAAGTAGACGCCGCATTGATTGTAAATCCTTCCTGAATGCGCGCACAAAAATTATGGCGAAACTGAATTAGCCTAAGCGGGAGTTCGGTTTCCGAACCGAAACATCCTGCGTCAATAGCGCACTTCCACCTTCACCGTACCGGTCTGGTCCGTAAGAATCACGACTTCCAACCGGGTATCGGTCTGTTTCCACGGTTTGCCGTTAACCAGCACGCTCTTGATCGGCAGCCCTCTGGGATGCCGGATTCTCAGGCGTACTTCAGCGATCGGCGCCCGAGTTGGCAACTCGATAACTGCACTGATCGAGCCACTGGAAACGCTGGACGTGATTCGGTACGAGATCTCTCCGAACGCGCTGGGCGCATGCTGCACCGATATCTCCTGGCCCTGACTGAACCAGTCTCTCGGCGCACCACGAGTAATCCAGAGGCTTTTGCCATCCTCCATCACGAGAAGGTTTCGGAACCGCTCCAGGAAGGCCGCCTCTTCGAAGATCTTGTCCGGCGGACCGTGAACCGCATGCTCATTAAACATATAACCATCCTGAGGGAGAATGTCGACAGCATAGCAGTTCAAGAACGATCGTATGAAGACGGGAATGTCATCTGCAGTCAGGTGCATGTTGGGAGTGCGCTCCAGCCCTCCCTGATACTGCCAGCCTGCTGCAAACCAATCGCGGGTGCCCACATTCCGGTTTTCGAGGAGAACTCGATCTTCAAGAACGTCGAGATAGCCTTGAACGCGAACGTCCTGAGCCGACAGCAGGCCCGCAGGGCTTATCAGTGCGGCAGCCGATTGTACCGTATCCCAGTAGAGAGGTCCGACATGGCTGCCGGAGCCATCCCGCTGCCAGCCCCATGCGCCGGTGCTCAAACCGCGAACATAACATGCGAACGGGATCACGGAGTGGAAGGTGCCATCCCGCACTGGCACAACGGGAGACAGCGCGATGGAGCGTTCCACGGCCGCTTTAAGGTCCTTGCGATAAGCTTCCGCGGCGGCTTTCAGACGCTGGGATCCGGCTGGGTCAACTTCCCCCAGAACCTCCGCTAGCTGTTGAACGGAGGACCAGTAGTAGGCCTCGCACTCGTAGAACTGCATCCAGAGTCCCCCGCTATCCGGCGTAACCTGAAGCGCGGGTTGAATCCCGTTGCACCAGAGGCGCTGTCCGCCCGGCATCAAGCCAGAGACCGTGTGCCGTTGCCGAAGCATCCATTCGGCGTTCGCAATCAGTCGTGGCGCTGAAGCTTTAAGCCACTCGCGGTCTCCTGTCATCCTGTAATGTCGCGCGAGCGCCCATCCAATCGAGCCAGCGCCAAATGCGTGAATTCCATCCATCTGGCCGCCAACGCCTTCAGGTCCCTCCGCGTAGGTTAGCGCGCCGTGCCCTTCCGAGAATAGCCCCACCGGATGATCAGGAAGCAGATGATTCGGATCGGTTCCTGGTGGGTTACGATCCAGAGGAAGCGAAAGCCATTGATCGAAGCCGTCCGCTGCAGCCTGATGAGACCCCATCTGATCCAGAACCGATAGGACGAGGTAGGTCTCGGCGGCCAGAATTCCATAAGGATAGTCGTTGAACCAGAGCCTGCCTGTTTTGGGGTTGATTGCGCAGTGACGACTTAAATGCCACGCTCCGAGATTCCACTGAGCCGTAAGCCGTTCCGACGGAACCTGTACCCGCATATGCGGCTCAGATCCGGCAGGTACCGCAGGATGCGGAGGCAGATTCGTTCCGCGTGTCGCAACAACGGCTCCCTCCCAGGTCTGTTCCGGATGAGTTCGTAGCTGCTGACGGATCGTCTTCAGACCACGCGCGGCAAGTTCTGCCTTAAACGCTTTCGCGCTCTCCGCCTGGGACGAGAGTGTTATCGGCGGATCGGATGGTTCGGTCGAGAACATCGGCTTCTCGAAACAGGAGCGCCATACGCCCGGGTTTCCGTAGCTATCTGCATGCGGATTGGCCTCGTGCAGATTGCCAGAGACATCGTTTGCCAGATTCCATAACTGTTGGGCGCTGCCCTGAGAGGAAGGCGCCGCCGCAATCGTCCAGTCTAGAAGGTTCGTATCACCATGATAATCGCCTTTCGGTCCAATAATAAGGGCGATGCGGTCACCTGGAGTTACCTTCACCGGCGGAATCTTTCCCAGCCGATGAGATCCGGCGCCGTCTGACGTTCCATGATCCAGAATCCGTCGGGCTTGCCCGTTTAACGGGTCAAGAGCGATCCACCATTCAATGCCGTTTCCCCCGCCCTGAGCATGCGTGAGGCTCCCATTGATGGTGACGGATCCAGAAATCGGGCTTTTCCACTCTGCTGCGACGTCAACAAACTCGCCCGGATGCATTGCTGCCGTGTGGGCCGGAAAAGTGATTCCGCGAGTGGATACCGGCACATTGGTGGGATTTACTCCGAACCATGGACAATCGTTTGAACCCCAGCCTTTAAGCTTCTCTTCGCCCGCTATCGATTCCATCTTCGAGGTTAGAAGCTCGGGTTTGGCCCGCGGTTCACTTGAAGCCGCCTTTAGCGCTGGCAAAGCCGAGACACGACGTACAAAGAAACCATATTCAGGGGCAAGTATCGGCCCATTTTCCAGATCGGCAGCCAGAAAAGAGAAGCTGCCAGCCTTTGTCCAAACGGTAACGATGGTTCGGGCCACATCATCGGGTCTGGTTGTGTACTCCTGTATTTTGCGCCACTTGGAAATACCCATATACTGGAGTTTTAGCCGGATGCCGCGCCGAGCCGTTGAGCCAGCGCTCGATTGCCACGATCCTGGACCTGTTGCAACGGTCTGCGAATCGCCGGGCAGCGGCGTTACATCGCTCAGCCGTCCGTCATACGCCTCCACATGGCCGCTGTAGTCTTTATTTGTTGTTGCGCGATCAAAACCCCATTCGATTTCAATCTCCTGCTGCTTCCAGACCTCAGCAACATACACATGAACCGAAGGAACATCGAAGCCAGAAGCACTGCTGTTTTTCAGGCTAGCTACCAGCCCGCAGGCACTCAGATCCAGAGTGTAGGTGAAGGTTCTGCCGTTGTTGGTGACGCTGGGGCTACCGGATATCGGTGTGGAAGCCAGGTTGTTCCACCAGGAGCTGGAGGGACTGGTCGCGGCAAGGGCATGCAGGCTTATCTCTGCTGGAGACGGGATATGCCGTGCGCCGGCGGGCCATGTCAGCTCCAGCGTGTGCAGCGGCCGAATCTCCTCCCAGAGAAGTGCGTTCAAAGCTTTTTGGATGGCGGGCGACTTTGTATCGGAGGGTCGGTCAAGCGGCTGCCCGGCATAGCGCATCAGAGCAAGCCAGCTCTCCGGAGCATTTGCAGCAGCTTTGCGATCGGCCCGATACTGGTACGCGCTTGGCGCAATATCCACGGGACTGCCCGTAAGATCTTGCGCCGCGGCACATCCAGCAGCAACGGAAACCATAAGTAAAACAAGCAGTGGAAGCGGGGTCATAAGGCACCATCCATACGAGAGCGCTATGCATCGATCTTACAGTGACCGTTCCTCCGCGTCGGCGCAATCTCCTTCAGAGAAAGGAGAAGCAATTCACTAACTCTCTGTAGAATAGACACTCGAACGCCTTCGCAATCGGAGCAGAGACAATGTTGTCGAGAGAACGAGTGATCCGAACGCTCAACCACCAGCCTGTCGACCGGGCGCCTCGAGATCTGTGGTCAACGCCGCATACCTGGATGTTTCGTCAGGATGAGATGGACCGGCTTATGGCAGTCTATCCGCTGGACTTCGCCGGACCACGATGCCGATATGGGCCAGCGCTTCGGGCAAGGGGCGAAGTCGCGCAGCCCGGCCAGTACACGGATGCCTGGGGAGCGGTATGGGAGGTGGCAGAGCCCGGTGTCGTGGGCGAGGTAAAGCACCCGATACTTGCGGATTGGTCTGCTCTGGCACACTATCAGCCACCCTGGGAGCTCCTTGATGAGGCAGATCTAAGCGAAGTGAATGCGAGCTGTGCAGAGACAAGCAGTTTTGTTAAGGTGGGCACCCAGGCGCAACCCTTCGAGAGAATTCAGTTTCTGCGCGGCACCGAGAACGTCTTTTTGGATCTCGCTTACGGTTCGAGAGAGCTCGACCGGCTGATAGAGATGCTTCACGAATTCTATTGTCGGGAAATGACGATGTGGGCGGCCACCGATGTGGATGCAGTCTCCATCTCGGATGATTGGGGTTCTCAATCCGCATTGCTGATTTCACCCACCCTGTGGCGCAAAAAATTTAAGCCGCTCTACTCCGAATACTGCCGCATTGCTAAATCTGCGGGCAAATACGTGTTTTTCCACACCGATGGCTTCACGGAGGCGATCTACCCGGACCTGATCGAAGTTGGGGTGGATGCCATAAACTCACAACTGTTCTGCATGAACATCGAAGAGCTTGGACGGCTGTATAACGGCAAAGTGACCTTCTGGGGAGAGCTCGATCGCCAGTACACATTACCCTTCGGAACCGAAGAGGAGGTTCGTGCTTCGGTACGACGCGTCCGCAGTGCTCTTGATACTGGCAATGGTGGGGTAATCGCCCAGTTCTCATGGGAAAAGGGAACAACCTTCGAGAACGCGAATGCCGCGTTCGATGAGTGGCTGAAATGAAAGGTGTTGGGTTTTGGGTGATAGGTGTTAGGGCGGAAACGGTGCCTGCGGATGTCTAGCTGGACCAGCGCTTTTGTGTAGGGGCGCGGTTTTCTCACAATGCATTCGTAAAATGAATGATTTAATCCTCCTCCCCAACCCCTCCCACATTTGCTCGC
>CAIXIX010000310.1 GCA_903919615.1 uncultured Chthonomonas sp. | reverse complement strand
TTGCCGTATTGCTGAAATTGACGCGCGCATCGTATGCATTTGTAGTGCTAAAAGCTCGAACGTCCGCACCCATTGCGATGGAAAAGAAGTCCTGACTTGGGTCAGCAATCGCGAACGACTGGGACGTGAAATTCACTCCGAATACGGGATCGATGGCGGTGATATTCCAGTCGTCATAATTAATGGCTTGTGTGAGGGTTGCGGTCGTCGCTATTGTTCCTGTTGTCGATGCACCAACAAGCCCATCAGCGGCATTGCTGCTGTAGATCTGAAGGTGTGTGGCTTCGAAGAAATCCGGGGGAACGTCAATGTTGCCATCGACATGTACAGAAAACTGAATTGAAGTTGGCGTAATCGAACTGGCTAGCCCGTTTGCCAGGGCAAACGAAAATGAGTCGGAGTAATACGATAGCGCCTGAACATCGTCGAAGCCAAAATGCATGGCGCCAGGATTAGTGAGATTTAGTTCTGACGAGACGTGATTGTTGCCATATGTTGTCATGGCTGTGGCGATACCCTGGCCTGAATAGCCGAAAAAGCCATTACCCATCCCAATATTCTGGGTTAACCACTGGCCAGGGGTCGAAGTGCCGATCTGCCTGTCGTTTACGATGGCATCCGCACTGAGTGAGATCACCTGGGCATTGGCCGAATGTATCGCACAACCCATAAACACGCCGGACAGCGCCATTACGACCGAAAGTGTCTTGCACATAGACTGAGTTCTCCTCGCAACCGTGGGTGTCAGATCAAGGCGGTTGTTCTAGCTTCCCGCGCTAAAATCCTTTATGCAATTGTACAGGTACGAGCATATTGTACGCAATACGGTGATGTTTTATATCAATTTAGTGCCTTAGCATTAACCAGAACACAACAGGTACAATGGGCTTGATCCGTAATCACCAAAACGAAGCCGTTTGTTCGACCGAACAGATACACAATATCTTTGAATATTTGTGTTCTCTTCGGTCGGATGAAGACCGGAGCTGCGCCGTGAACCACTCATCCAGTACTAACCCCGTACACTGCTTTCTGTACGTTTTAACGATTCTTATGTTTGTTCTCTGTTTGCCCATGCATGCCTGTGCCGCAACGTATGAAATGGTTGAGCTCAGCTTTCACCTTCCTGGCATTAGCGGCAATCCTTTCGACTACACGCAGAATGACGTGCGCTTAATCCTGAATGGACCCAGTGGCCGTGATGAAGCAGCCCTCGCATTTTACGATGGAGGCGATACATGGCGGGTGCGATTTACTCCGCATGCGCCGGGCAACTACGCCGTTAAGCGTGTCGATAATAATGCGAAATCGGTCTCGGGAGTGTCTGTTGAACCTGCAGAGTTTGCGGCCAGTAGGGCAGTACCTGGTTTTGTCCGCCGCAGCAACAGGTCTCCGCTTCAATTTGAGATCGATGGAGGGGAACGCTACTACCCTCTAGGCAACGATACAGCCTGGAGCGCTGGCCCGGGACAGGATGTGACAGACGTATTTGAAAACATGGCGAAGGCTGGCGAGAACTGGTCTCGCGTGTGGATGTGCCATTGGGATGGGAAGAACCTGGATTGGCCGCGGTCCTCTAATTCGCCTCTGGGGACATTGAACCTGGGTGCAGCACGAAAGTGGGACGTTATTGTCAGCGCGGCTGCCAGACTGGGCATCCGGTTTCAGATGACCCTACAACACCACGGTCAGTATTCGACGATGGTCGATCCGAACTGGAACGACAACCCGTGGAACGAACGCAATGGCGGGTTCTTGCCATCGCCGATTGCGTTTTTTACCAATACCCGCGCCCTCGCACTTACCCGAGCAAAGTATCGGTATATTCTCGCCCGGTATGGGTGGTCGCCAGCGATCATGGCGTGGGAGCTTTTCAACGAAGTCGAAGGTACCGATGCTGCCAGAACGAAGCAGTACCCTGCAATTGAAAATTGGCACCGTTCCATGGCGTCCTTCATCCGAAGTCAGGACCCATATCACCATCTGATCACAACCAGTTCCGATACGTCGATCGCGGGTCTGTTTGATAGCATGGATTACGTTCAGCCTCACTCTTACAGCCCAGACCCGCTGGCTGTAATCGCTGGCATTCATCCTTCGGCTGCAGGAAAACCGATTTTCCTGGGGGAGATCGGCCCGTCTGGCAATAAACCAAACGACACCGACTTCCTGCGGAGCATCCTCTGGGCCAGTATCATGAGCGATTGCAGCGGCAGCGCTCAATACTGGTATTGGGACAGGATGTCCGCTCAAAATCTGTTCAAAGAGTACGCAAGCGTTTCGGAGTTCTTGCGTCGTTCCGGGCAGACGACGCATTTCGATCTTAAACCTGTTCGAACGATTGTTCAGACGGCATCACTGGGTACCTATTCGTTTGGCGCCGGTGGAGGGTGGAATAAAGCTGAACGAACCCGGTTTACGGTCGATCCGGATAGCGCACTTGAAGGGGCAGGTTCGATCCCAACCTATTTTCAAGGCAGCGCTCACCGCGACATGTTCCCCGAACTGGAACTTGCTGTTAACTACTCACACCCGGGCACGTTTTCAGTGACTGTGGGTTCGGTCGCAAAGTCGGGCGCGGGTCTGGTAATCATGATAGACGGGAAATCGGCCTCTGAAAAAGTGTTTCCTGGTGCGCCGAAGGATACTGAGATTAATCAGGAAGTATCTGTTCCGGTTGCGGCAGGTAAGCATGTCATCACGCTCCGGAACCCGGGCGCCGACTGGTTTACTCTGTCGCGGGTGAGCCTCAAACCGTACGGATCTGCACTGCGCGCGCTGGCTACATGTTCTGAGGATTACGCTGGAGTATGGGTGAACCGTCAGGAATTGGGAACCACACCTGTGGTTGGGGTCGTAGATTTCATCGGGTTGGCTCCCGGATCGTATGAAGTGACATGGTGGGATATCGCTCGTGGCACGGCGATTTCGCATGCACCAGTGAGAGTGGGATTAGACCGCCATGTGTCTATTCACACGCCTCCAGTCAGCGTATCTGTGGCAGCGTATGTGCGGCGAAAGTAGGCGCGATCTTCGGTTAGTTCCTCAACCACAAGGTATACTCTCACTTGCTGTGAGTGGCTATTTTGCCAGGGACAGGACGGTAATGCTTAGGTGGCGCATGGAGGCATTGAATGTCTTTGATTGAGCGACAGATTAACGATATTGCTCGAGATAGGGCCCTGCGCTATATTGGCGAGGACCTGATCGATATATACGATAAGGTAGTCTCGAGAACGAGACTTAATTTTGAAGATGGAGTGCGCCTATATAAGGCGCCAAACCTTTCAGCGGTTGGCTTTATGGCGAATATTGTTCGTGAGCGTATGCACGGTGACCGAACCTACTATGTTCGCAACCAGCATATCAACTATACGAACATCTGCAATAAGTTCTGTAAGTTCTGCTCGTTCTATGCAAAGAAGGGCGGCCCGGCTCCGTACGAAATGGATATGGCCGAGGTTAAGCGAAAGCTTCTCGAACATATCGATGTCCCCATAACGGAAGTCCACATGGTTGGCGGCATAGATCCTCGCCTTCCATATCAGTACTATCTGGACTTGCTGCACACCATTAAGCAGGTTCGCCCAGGGGTTCATATTAAGGCGTTTACTGCCGTCGAGCTTGTCGAGATTCAGCGGCAGGCTGGCAAGCCACTGGAAGAGGTTCTGAGAGAGCTGATGGCAGCGGGATTGGACTCACTTCCGGGCGGAGGCATCGAGATCCTTTCAGATCGTGTGCATCAGGAGCTTTTTGACCGAAAACTTGACGGCAATGAGTGGATGGATGTCGCTCGTGTCGCAGCCAAGGTTGGCCTCACCCAGTATGCAACCATGTTGTATGGCCACATCGAGACGATAGAAGAGCGCGTAGAGCATCTCGTTAAGATGCGCGAACTTCAGGATGAGACCGGGCATTTCGTTACGATGACACCGCTCTCCTTTCACCCGGAAGGCACTGAGCTGGAGCACATTGCGCATCCAACCGGTTACGACGACCTGCGCAATATTGCGGTCGCCAGGCTGATGCTCGATAATTTTGAGCACATCAAGTCCTTCTGGATTATGAATACTGCCCAGGTGACACAGCTTGCACTATGGTATGGCGCGGACGATGTCGACGGAACCGTTCACGAGTACGAGATAACTTATAAAGACGGCGACCATGGAAACAAGAAGCAACTGCTTACGCGAAAGCAGATGATCAAAATGATCCAGGAAGCAGGCAGAACACCGATTGAGCGCGATAGCCTCTATCGTGAGATTGCAGAAGAGCCTGTTCCAGTCGATGCGCCGCGTACGTTTATCCCACTGGATGTTGTGCAGTAATGCGGGCATTGTTGTCGTGCATGCGTTAGTACTCTATTGGCCCGGGCAGGAATGCTCGGGCCTTTTCACATCTAATCACGTATCTTTCCTGAACTCCCAGGATCGTCGTCAACCGGAGGCACCGCAACGGTCCTTCTCCCTGCGAGCTTGCGCGCGGAGAAGAGGGTTCCCTACCGCGCCCGACGGTGGTCTCCGCGCGTTGCGCAGCAACTAGGGCGTGGAGGAGGGACCCAAGCGGAAAGGGTAGGTCCCTACTCGCTGCATCCCAGGGCTCCTATGCCGCCCGAAGAATGAGGGAATCAGGCATGGGATGAATTCGGGCGCGAGCAGTGAACCCGGTGTGGGTCCCGTAAAGCACGCCGCTCCGAAATCT
>CAIXIX010000309.1 GCA_903919615.1 uncultured Chthonomonas sp. | reverse complement strand
ATCTCCTGTGGGATAAAGTTCGCGGACTGGTAGTACTGCTTCACGAACTCCTGTACGACCTCATTTTGCGTCTCTTCGCCGGTTCCCTCGACAAGAAAGTGATTCTGGCCGATCAGCTTGCCGCCACGGATAAAGAACATCTGCACGCACGAGCCATTAACGCCGGAATCGTCCTCAACAACGGCGATGACATCCTGATCGATAAGCTCGGTGGTAATCACCTTCTGGCGCTCGAGCACCGTCTCGACACCCTGCAGCCGGTCTCGCAACCGTGCGGCACGCTCAAACTCTAGATTGTCCGCTGCAACTTCCATCTCAAGCCGCAGCCGTTTAATGATCTGTTCCTGCCGGCCGTTCAGAAAAGCGTCTACATCCTTAACGGCTGCGCCATACTCTTCGCGATCCGCGAGGCCGGCGCATGGCGCGAGGCACTGGCCCATATGATGGTACAGGCATGGTTTCTGGACGGCTCTGCCATCAAATACTTTTGAGCAGCTCACGAGCGGAAAAATCCGGTTGACAAGCTCCATGGTTGAATAAACAACTCTTGAGTTCGGGTACGGTCCGAAGTATTTGTTGTTATCCTGGCGAACGCGGCGCACGAGAATGAGACGAGGAAACGCTTCCGACGTGGTGAGGCAGAGATACGGGTAGTGCTTGTCGTCTCGCAGGCGCACATTGTAGTGAGGCTGGTGCTTTTTAATGAGCGAGCACTCGAGGACAAGCGCTTCAAGCTCCGTCTCAGTAACAATGTATTCGAGATCTGCGATCTGCGATACAAGGCGGCGCACCTTCGGCGTGTGATTGGCGCTGGGCTGGAAATAGGAGCGTACACGATTCCTTAGATTAATCGCTTTGCCAACATAGATGATCTTTCCAGTCTTATCCTTATGCAGGTAGCAGCCTGGTTTGGTTGGCAGAGTGGAGAGTTTTTCTTCAACGTCTTTGGTGATCATACGTTCCATAAAATACGAAAAGGTGGTACATAAGTATACCAGTCGTTCGATCGGGCCATTTTGCGCTGCTGGATTCGCGCGGGTATGCTCTGCAACTTATTACGCCCTGGTTCTGTCGTTTGTTAAACGGCGCTGCAGAATTGGGCTCGCCGAGCGTATCTGTATCGGTACGCGAACCGCTCGTTAGAACCGCAATACTTTTACGCACGCTGCCGTGTGCCGCTCCGGGCCGTTGATGGCTCGCGCTTAAAACAGGAATACCCATGTCGTTATCAAAGTCCGCAGAAATGGAAACCGCTTCGCCAGATCTGACGGACAATGTGGTTGAGACCACTGCACCGGGCGACTCGAGGTTGAGTTCGGCCCAAAATGGCAGTAATAAGATCGAAAACGTGCTGCCGCTTCTGATAGCTCTCCAAACTCCTGAAAAGCCCAGACGTTTCTTCAAGCACCTTCCCGTTCACACGCAGCAGCTTCATCACGAGGTATGGACCCTCGCCTGGCCCTCTGTCATCACGATGCTGATGCAGACCGTCAACAGCCTGATGGATGTCTTCTTCGTGGGCCATCTTGCAAATGGAGCGCATGCCCTTGCCGCAACTGGCATCGGCGGAAGCGTGATGTTTCTGCTCATCTCCCTTGCCATGGGCGTTTCGGTTGGAACAACCGCCCTCGTGGCGCGTTTCAAGGGGGCGGAAGACCATGAAAGCAGCGTGGAAGCGACGGGACAATCGCTCACACTCAGCCTGGTCTGTGGCATCGTCTTCGGAACGCTCTTTTTAATCTATCGAAGGCATCTGATAGGATTGCTTCTGGATGTGGATCACAACCCGGAGGCGGTGCAGTTATGTACCGATTTCCTTGGCATCGCACTCCTCGCGGCGGTTCCGCTCTTCTTAACGAATGTGCTGATGGGTGCATTCCGAGGGCTCGGCGATACGAGAACGCCGATGCTGATTACGGTCGCGACGATCGCGACGCATATCGGGCTGAACTCGGTTCTGATCTACGGCAGACTCGGATTTCCCAGAATGGGAGTGCGAGGCGCGGCGACAGCGTTCGCTTCGTCGCTCGTCGTTGGCCTTGTGCTGTATCTGTGGCATCTGAAGAGATCGCCTCTGGGCAGAGCGTTCGATATCAAGCATCTCACTCCACAGACGGAATGGGCGTGGCGAATCTTCCGCATCGGGCTTCCCGCCGCCGGACAGGCCGTTGTTCGCCAGCTTGGAATGATGTGCTTCACGGGGCTGCTTGCGCGAACGATTGAGGGAACGGCGGCAGTTGCCGCGCTGCAGATCGGCATTCGAGCAGAATCGATCGCCTTTATGCCAGGGTTCGGTTACTCGGTTGCAGCAGCAACTCTGGTGGGCCAGAACCTGGGCGCCCGTGACCCCGACCGCGCCGAGAGATCGGCATGGGCCGCCACGTATCAGGCGCTCTTTGTGATGACCGTGATGGCGACGATCTTCTATGTGATGGCGAAGCCTTTTGCGGCAGCATTTACTGGCGACCATGCGGTGCAGGCTTTAGGAGCCGACTATCTGCGCGTTAATGCGATCTGCGAACCGTTTCTCGCGCTTGGAATGGTTTTGACGGGGGCTTTGCAGGGAGCGGGGGATACGGTGCGGCCGACCTACATCACCATCATCACGATGTGGGCGCTGCGGCTGCCGCTAGGGAATTTCCTGATGTTTCATGCGCATCTGAATACGCACGGCGCCTGGATTGCGATGTGCCTGACGACCATCGTGGGCGGCCTGCTGACCGCGTTGATGTTCCGATCTGGCAAATGGAAACGGATTAAGGTTTAGCCGACAGCGCTGCGCAGAGCTTTGCTACCGCGAATAGACCTTGATATGCGGCAGAATGTAGAGCAGATCGTCCGGCACGAGTGAGCCGCTAAATGCCATATCAAAGATCGACGGAGGCGCGAACTCCTGAATCTTGTAATCGGAAGGAATTGCGGCGAGAAAACGCTCCGCGGTCTTCATCTTCAGGCGTAGTTCGTTGGTGGTCTCCACATTGCTAATGACCAGATAATCCGGTTTGACATCGAGCACCGCAGTGTCGAATTCGGTATCCTCCGCGGGCAGAACAAAGCGAAGTTGCGTCGAACTAATGCACTTGCGCCGGTCTCCCGCAGCACGTTCTCCGAACCAGGGAGAAAGCGGGGGCGAGAAGTACCAGGGCACTTTGGCAAAACCAACGGATGGCAGTTCGGCGCCATTATGATCTGCATTACTTCTCGTTAGGATCGCATCAGCGGCACGGTCGCGAGGGTCCGGGCTCACCATCACGTGGATAAGGCTAATGGCGTAGCCTGCTGTAAGCAGGGCGCCAGTGCCAAACGCGGCATTTGCCGCTCGCTGAAAAAGCAGACGCCTCGGGAAGCCTTGTGGCAGAGCGAGCAGTCTCGCTGTGAGCAGGCAAAGCGCCGGGTAGAGCGGAATCATGTAGCGCGCAAAGCGTACGCCGGAGAGACCTGTGATTCCGTAGTAGACCAGCACAACCCAGAGCAGCAAACGATCCTGATTCGTTTTTGCCTTTAACCCCACCAGGATGCCTGCAATTGCCAGTACGAGCGCGGGTATCCCCATCCCGTACCGCAGCGAGATAACGAGGTGGTACCACCAGCCGGGCCCCGTGTTTACAAAAAGTAATCCGTGGCCCTGCCTTGGATGCTGCAGCAGTTCATAGGCCACACCGGAGTCGGGGTAGCGCGGCAGCCCGTTCCAGAACACGTTCCAATCTATAATCGGCCCGGGGCAGGCAAGTAAGAACGCAATCGCGGTTGCTGCACCAAGCACCGGCAGCGCTTTCGGATCGTTCCACCGTTTCGCACCTGCGTCTTTTGATCGGCAAGCGAGAAAGTGGGCCACAATTGGCGCCACAATCAGGATGCCCACGCTATACTTCGTGGCCGCAGCCAGCCCCGTCCAGAGCCCGGCAAGCGCATACTCGCGCCAGGTCTGCCTGTAGAGCAGGTTCGCTGCGGCAAGCAGAACCAGAGAAGAAAAGAACGTAGCCGTCACATCAACGGTGAAGAAGTGCGCATGTACGGCGGCAAGCGGCATCACCGCATAAAGCAGCGCTGAAGCCAGCCCCTGCTTATCTCCATAGAGCCTCTTACCGATTGCGAACAGTACCGGGATGGTGAGTACGCCCATCAGCGCCGAGAGAAGCCGGCCAGCAAGGTAGATGCCCCTTGTCTCAGGAAGCTCCTTCTCTGCCTTCTCCATGGGAGCTTGCTTGGGAGCATCCGGAGGCGGTGTTGGTGTGTTTGGTATGGCGCCATAGCCGTGGCCTATGGTTTGAGAAACATCTGCAAGGTAGAAGTAGAAGGTGCCGTAGTTATAAAAACCGATGTCCAATTTGCCGGCAAGAACATTGACAAACTGCAGTGCGCTGAAATCAACAAATTCATCCGGGTGATACGTGCCATGCGGGTGGCGCGAATCGGGCAGGCTCCAGGTTATTCCGGAAAAGCGCAAGGCTGAACCGAGCGCAATGATAAGGGCAAGCAGCGCCAGAACCGTCGGGCGGACCGCGGGTCTCTTTTTAACAGCAGGGAGGGATTCTGTACTACCTGTTTGTGTTGCCTTGCGTCTACTTGGAGTCATGCTCGCGCGCAGTTTCCAACGTGGGAGCATGAGCAGATTTTGCAGCAGGAGAGAACCAGCCCAGCCATGCGATCGCTCCAATCAGCGCCATAAGCACCGCAACCCGTGTTATAAATCCCAAGGTCTCTCTCCTCCGCTGGGCCCTGATAGGCCTGCGCTCTGCATTGCCCTGTGCAATCATGGTAATGACGTCGCCCTCAATCAAACGAAGTTATGGCCGTACAGCCTTCGCCTTTACTTTCTCCACATAGCGCACCAGGAAGTAGCTTCCAAAATAGAGCCCCAGTAGTGGGAATACCATGAGGGCCCAGGACATTGGGTCGTTCGCCGGCGTAAAGACCCCGCCGAGAACCGCAATAACCAGACCCCATCGCCACTGTTTGATGAGCCCCTTAGAGGTGACCAGGCCGGCATACCCAAGCGCCATCAGGACTACCGGAAGTTGGAAAGCAATTCCGAATGCGGCCATCATCTTCAACAAAAACAGTACGTAGTCGTTTGGATCCTGCATCAGCACTGCAGGCTGTGGGAAGTTGTCTAGGTACCCAAGGAACCATCCCATTGCATAGAACATTGTGATGTAGGCTATGGTGACTCCGAACAACAGCAGAGCAGCCGATAATGGCACAAGCATACGAAGAGGTTTGCGCTCCTGCGGCGTGAGCGCCGGCAGCACAAACATCACAAACTCCCACACAACCAGCGGCAACACCATAATTAGCCCGACAACCATACTGATCTTCAACTGCACCATAAAGGGCGCATAGAATGTGGTGAAGATGGTCGACATCAATGGCGTGGCAACAGGGTGCTCTCGTATCCACGCGATACAATCAGCTAGCCGATTAAATTCCTCCATCGTGGGCGGATTGTGCGTGGCATGCGGAATGATAAGGACATCGTGCTGCAGACTTGCCGGCGCTTTGCTGGCCTGGAGCGCGACAGCGGTTTTGATCCGCTTTGCGTTAGCCTGATTGAGCTCGCGTTCCAATGGGCGGTACAAAAATCCGTACAGAGGGCCAAAGAACTGATATGCGATGACCGCGCCGAGAATAAGGTACCAGATCGATTTTATTAGATGCGTCCGAAGCTCTGCGAGATGCTCGGTTAGCTCCATTCGCTTGTCATGTGGTGCAGCGCCAAACATATTTATAACCTTAAGTTCTGGTCCGTTACCCTAATCTATTTGAAGTATCTCGTGCGAGTTGCCCTAAGGAATGCTCGAAGTGTCGCGAAGTAAACTCATTGGATTATACACAACAAAAGGCGAGGGGCGCAATGTGCGCCCCTCGCCGCATCGATTCCGGACCAGCGCTCGGCTAGTGTTTCTTGCCGGTCTTCTTGGTTGCTGTGGAGCTTGCGGTTCTAACCGCAGGCTTCGCAGTCGCTCCGCTCATGGTAAGCAGATCGGTATCTGCAGTGGAGCGAATGGTGATCGGGTGATCCGTCTCTTCTCCGCCACCGTTAAACCCGGCGCCTCCGAAGGGATTACCACCACCTGGGCGTGAGAGAGCAGGGCCCAATCCTCTGCCGCCGCCATCTCCCTTGCCCTGACCCTGGCCCATCATACCTCCGCCAGGTCCACCGCTGCCCGGTCCCATGCCGCCGCCTGGGCCCATCATGCCGCCGCCCTTTTTACCCATTCCCATGCCTGGAGGTGGGCCGCCCATTCCAACTGGCGGGCCGCCAGGTCCACCGCTGCCAGTGGATGACATCGTGGGAAGCCTTCTGCCCGCGCCGGGACCGGGTGCACCCCCGCCTGCGCCGGGGCCATCGCCGGCATTTGGAGCTGCGGCTGTGGAGGTCGTTCGGCCTTTAATCAGCAGGGTGCGCGCGGTTCGAACCAGAGTGCCTGAGTTGTAGGCGATAAAGATGTCGCGATCGAAGCCGATTGTTGGCGATGTGATCAGCATTCCAGCAAAAGGAAGCGCCTTAAACTGCTCGCCAGCAACTTTGCTCAACTGGGTTGCAAGACCACCGCTGTAGGACTGATGGATCTTAACACACGGGTAACCATCCTGATACTCAAGGTCTACCAGTTTGTTCTGCAGAGTAACGATCGGCTGCAGGACCGGAGGAAGCCCAGGAATATCAAGGCGCTGACCCGGAGTTGTCCAGCTATCGCCAACCGAAACGCGAAGCGTTGGCATCAGCGGAAGCTCAAGTGTGTTGTTAACAGGAAGGCCCTGCGCCATGAACTCTGTGAGGCCCGTGCCAGCGCCTGTCTCGTAATGCGCATGACCGTCTGGCAGAAGCTCCTGGTACATGGAGTTGGAAAGCGCGGTTGGCTGAACCGTAAACTCCTGTCCACCGTTCAGGATGGAGAGTTCCGTCAGTTTGTTGCGAACGAGCGCGAGAGTCTGCTGTGCGTCGTGATCGAAACGGACATCCTCAACCGAGAAGCTTAGTTTGCTCTTGGCAGACATGATTTCGACATCGCTCTTGACGCCGCCCATCGCCGAATCGTGCCCGACAATTACCGATTTACCGGTTCGGCCATACTCCAGATACTCTCCCTCGAGATATTTATATCGAAGCAGGAAGGAGGTAGGAACTTCGGGGCCGGCAGGTATCTTGTTTTCAACGGTGACCTTAACTTCGGTTACGCCCTTCTCAGCCATGGCAATATTGTTGCCGCCGCCGCCTGATGGCTCGTAGAGAATGGCGCGAATCGTGTGCTCGCCGTCAGAAATTTTTCCGTCTTTGGTGTCCCAAACATAAGTGAATGGCTGGCCGCCGTCTTCGTCCTCTTTCGGGGCGATGCCCAAAAGGAAGGTGCCAGTGGCGCGCGGAGTCGGATCCAGATAGAATGCGACGAATCCGCCCTTACCAATGGAGGCGCGGGGGATTTCAACATGCACCTTTTCACGCACATGCGCGCCATCAGATGGCTTGCGTATGGTGAAAGGCGCCCCCTGCGCGTGCGCGCTGCTAAGACATGCAACACAGCCGAGCATAGAGGCCGAGAGGCCCAGTACTGCGGCTTTACGTACGGTCATGGGAGAATCCCTCCTGAAAGTGCCTGTTAATCAACCTAGTGTATCATACCCGTAACTTCAGTGTCAACACGTTGCCCGGCCGCCTGAATCCCTATGTTTCAGACGACTCTCGAGCGAATGCCAATCTGCCGGTTACGCGGAGCCGTTATCTTGACAGTTGTTCAACCCGTAAGCAATAATTTAGTCGACGCGTGAGAGCAAAGGGTTCACTCTTTATATTATAGAGATTCTCGGTCACCGCTCCACACAATATCCCCTCGCCTCGCTTGCGTGGGAGAGGGTAGGGTGAGGGGCAGATTTCGTTGAAAACGGATTCTGGCTCGGCCAGGTTGGAAAGTATCCGTTAGCGCGCTCCACTTTTAGCTTTCAACAGGATTCTGGGATCCTCCTTAAGTCGGGGCTCTTCCCGATGGCCACTATCCCCTCTGCAACTCGCTGCAGCGTAATGGAGAATTGAATATGCAGTATCGCAACTTGCCCGGGACAAACCTCAGGTTTTCGACTGTCGGATTCGGAGTTTGGACCGTCTCCACGAAAATGTGGGGCATCGAGGATGAGGCCTTTGGCATCCGCCTCCTGCAGCGTGCTCTGGATCTCGGAATCACAACGTTTGATACCGCAGACGTCTATGGCGATGGCCGCGGCGAAACCATGCTGGCCGATGCATTCCCTGGCAGGCGCGACGAGATTCAGATCGCAACAAAATTCGGTTACGATTTCTACAATCACCCGGGACTGCAGCCCGGCCAGCGCGAGCGCCCGCATGACTGGTCTCCTGGATTTATCCGTATGGCCTGCGAGCGCAGCCTGCAGCGGCTCAAGACAGATCGAATTGACCTCTATCAGCTGCACAATCCGAGAGTGGATGCGCTTCAGAACGACGAGATGTTTGAAACCCTGGAAGCCCTGAAGGCGGAGGGAAAAATTCTGGCTTACGGCGCGGCTCTGGGGCCAGCGCTGCAGCCAGATCGGCAGAGCGCCGAGGGAATCTACTGTGCATCGGTGCGCGAAGCTCCTGTCCAGATTATCTATAACCTTTTTGAACAGGTCCTCGGCCTCGCGATCTGCCCAGTTGCAGCGGAGCACAATGTTCCGGTTCTGGTTCGTGTGCCGCACGCTTCGGACATGCTTCTGGATAGAATCACGCTCGAGACGAAGTTCGACGCGAACGATCACCGGTCGTTCCGCCAGACCAATGAAGCGATGCGAAAAGAGTGGCAGGATAACGGCATTCGCAGGCTAGAAAAGCTGCGGTTCCTTACCGGCGCAACAGGCAGAACCATGGGCCAGGCAGCTATTCAGTTCCTGTTGAGCCAACCGACGGTCTGCTCCATCTTCCCGAATATCTACGACGAGCCGCTTCTCGAAGAGGTGGCCGCCGCTTCCGACACCGCGCCGCTCACCAGCGATGAGATTGCGCAGATCGCAGATCTGTACAACAACAACTTCTACCTGGATTCGGAACCTGTTGCCTGCGCCGCTGTTTAATGCAGATTATTCATGACCGGTAGGGTCGCCGCTTGCTGCGTCGTGCCACCGGTCATTGTGCCGCCGCCGGACAGACCAATCTATGGCTGGTAGGGTCGCCGCTTGCTGCGACCGCGTATTTTGGATCTCATGAATATTGCGCACTGGCGGCTTTAGAAACTATTGCTCTACGTTGCAGTCTAATAGGACAACGGTATTTGGAAGAGCGATTCGCAGGTATACCGTAAGGCGGTAGCGAAATGGCTAACGCCCTACGTGTGCGGACCGATCCGGTTACACAGGGTTTCGCGTTGCGGCATGTGTCTCCAGACAGGATGGTTTCGGTTGAATTCATGTAGTCGTCTGTGTTGCCTCCGAACCGTCCTCGCCATCTTTCTGGCGATGGCTGCGATTTCGGGCGCTAGATGTCTTTCTGATGTTGAGCTGCCAACGGTGATTTCGGGCGGTTCGGATCATAACATCAAGCGCTGGGACTCTTCTGGCAAGTTGATCGATACGCTGGGCACATTGGATGATAGCGTGACCGTGCTCCGCATCGCTCCAGATGGATCGCTGCTATCCGGCGGCGCAGATGGTTTGGTGAAGAGCTGGAGCCTGGCAGATGCCCGCGAAACGCGGAGCATTACTGCGGGGCGCAGCGCTGTTACGGCAATCACGGTATCGCCTGATGGGGCGGTCTTCGCAGTAGGAACGGCGGATGGTAAAATCTCGCTGTTCAATAGCGCAACCGGGAAGCGGCTCTCCGAAACTGCCGCGCATGCTGGCGCCGTCAAAGGCCTGATCTTTACGCCGGATGGCACCGAACTTATCTCCGGTAGCGCCGACAAGACCATTCGGATCTGGCGAACCGTTCGCGACTCTGGCCATCTGGAATACCGATCTAATATTGCAGCGCACGATGAAGCGGTTACAGGAATGGCCGCAGCGGCTGGCGGATCGCTTTTTGCGACCGTCTCTGACGATGGCTACTTGAAGACCTGGCATCTGGATGGCGGCCTCGTTGGCAGAATGAAGGTCTGCGATCATGGCGTCTCCTCCGTTGCGTTTTCGCCCGATGGCAGAACGATTGCGACGGGAGATCGAGACGGCAAGATAAAGCTTTGGAACGCACAATCCTCTGCGCCAATGTCCTCCGTTTTTCAGCATGAGCGCGATCGAGCGGTGCTCGCGCTAACCTTCACGGTGAGCGGCAAAGCGCTGGTATCGGGTGGCGCAGACAAGACCGTGCGATACTGGAATCTGGAGAATGGCCAGAAGATTAAGACGATTGCCGCCCACGATGGGGAGGTGCAGGCGCTTGCCCTCGCCCCATAACCCGCTCAACCCTCCCTTCCGAGCTTGCGAGAGTGGTCTCCGCCGCGCCCGAGGGTGGTCTCCGCGCGTTGCGAAGCGGGTTCCCTGCGCGTTGCGGAGCAACGACGGCGTAGGGTGGAGGCGTGGAGGAGGGAGTAAAGCGGAAAGGGTAGGTCCCTACTCGCTGCATCCCAGGGCTCCTATGCCGCCCGAAGAATGAGGGAATCAGGCATGGGATGAATTCGGGCGCGAGCAGTGAACCCGGTGTGGGTCCCGTAAAGCACGCCGCTCCGAAATCT
>CAIXIX010000308.1 GCA_903919615.1 uncultured Chthonomonas sp. | reverse complement strand
AGCGGGAAAGAGCCCGACCTTCCCCCGATTCCCTCGCAAGCTCGCTACACATGACTCATATCTCGGGAGCCATTTTCAGGCACACAGCGAAGCGGAATGTGTTAATATCCCCCTCCCCGACCCCTCCCACATTTGCTCGCAAGCTCCTCCTTCCGCTTGACTCACCGCACGCGGTGCGCGCTCTTTCTGCTTGACTCCCTCGCACGCTCGGGCGCAGTAGAGGACACGGAGACCACGGGAGGGGACTTAGCCGGCGCCTCCGGGCGGTTGTTAAACTAAACTGTTGCCGTTATACTGGTGGGGGAGGTAGCCGCGGTTGACGCTGTCTCGGAAGCTCCACGCGCCGCCGGATGCTATCTTGTAGGACCAGTAGAACCAACCGTGGCTGGTCTCGAAGCTGATGAGCTGTGCATCGGCATAGGCGCGGATGGCGGCCTCTCGGGCGAACCCCTCCAGCCCTCGAAGCGACGCTGGATCGAGAGCGCAGGACCACTCGCCAACGATCGGCCAGAGCTCCGATTGCATCTTATCTAGCTGGCGCTTCCATTCGAGCCCCGCGATCTCAACGATGGCATGGATATCGTGCTTGCGATCGTCCTCCGTAAAGCACTGATAGAGATGGGAATCGAGCATTACATTGTTATACTCCGGCTCTTTCATGAAGTTCTGCCACTCCAGAGGCCGAAAGCCGTCGTGCAGGACGATCGCCACTTTGTCCTTCGCCAGATGCTGCCGTGCGGCATGGTAGGCATCCTGACAGTAGGGTTTCAGGATGTCCATCGGAACGTCCCACCGGGGTTCATTCAACAGTTCAAGGCCGATGAGATTGTCGTATTTTGCGCAGTGCGCTGCAAGCCCCTCGATGATTTTAACCGTGTGCGCAACATTGTCCGGGCTCGTATGCCAGCCAAGTTTTCCCGCTCTGCCACTGTGATCGTTGCCGTTCTGGCTTCCGGGCGCGCCATGCAGATCGAGCAGCACGCCAAGGCTGTTCTGCTTTGCTAGCTTGAAGGCGAGATCGAGAGTTTCAACTCCCTGGACGAAAGGCGGGTTCTCCTCAAGAATGCCGTAGCCAACCGGCAAGCGGACCGCGTTTAGTCCACGATCGGCGATCCACTTGAAATCCGCTTCCGTAATCCAGGTCTCCCGGTGCTTCCTCAGCCGGTCTGCAGCCGCCCGTTTGGCTAGAGTTTCGCAAAGCGTATATTCATCCGGCGCATCGCTGCCGGCGTACACATCCGGCGCGATCCACTTCTCCAGGGCCAACCAACCTCCGAGATTGACACCGCGCCACATCTTTTTCGCCGGCGCGCCTTTGGCGGACGCTGACGCGCAGATTGCTGCCCCGCCGAAGGCAGAGTTTCGCAGAAAATCGCGTCGGTTCAGTTGTGAATTCATCGTGGATCTCATTTGTTGTCTGCCGTGACATTCACCCGCGCAAGAGCAGAGATGACAGGATCGGCGGTGTATTCCAGATCGGCGCAGTAGACCTCCAGGCTCGGCTTCATCGGGTAGCTAACTGGCGCGCTACCGTTAACGGAGACGAGCAATGGTTTCGAAAGATCGAACAGCCCGGGCCTGATAGCAAGAGAGACCTGCTGCTGTTTCTCAAGCTTCAGTGCAACTTTGTTTCCTTCTGCAGATGCCTCGATGTGGCCATCCGGAAGCGGCTGCGCTGCCTCCAGCCAGTAGAAGCGCTTTAGTATCGTATCGGACTGGGTCCAGATAAGCTTTGTTGGAGCCGTCTGGCGAGTGTACCTTTGCATGGTGATCACCCAGTCGTGATCGGGCACCAGGTGACCGGTCTTATCCGGGAAAACAAACTCCGAGTCGTATCCACCATATTTCGTTTGCCACTCCGCCATCTGCTTCTGGAAGCTGCGCCCGAGATTGATGCGGCCGTATGCGGTATCCAGCTCACCCACCATCGAAGTGAACCGTACATTTCGCAGGTTCTCTCCACGCGTTTCGCCCGGCGTTACTGCAGATGCGGCGGCATGCACCGCCGCGAAGCGCCACGGGATTTTAGGGCCGATGACATAGGCGCCATAGCCTCCATGCGATGCGCCACAGACGTAGACCCGATCGGGATCGACTCCATCGAAGAGCACAAACTGTTTGATCAGCGCCTCGATGAGCGGCGAGATCGCGTCGTCATAGAAGCCGTTCCAGACGTCGTTCGGCGCGCGAAGCGCAAGGTAGACATATCCGCCCGCCTCCGGATGCTCGCGATAGTAGGTGCTGAACATGTAGTTCCACTCACCATCGTTCACCTGTTTCGGAACCCCGCCACCTCCATGCATCGCGATAACGAGAGCCCAACCGTTGGCAGGTTTTGTGCCGACGTGTCGCCAAAGATAGGGGCTCGTTCTGTCGGCAGTCGAAACGATCTTTAGTTCGAACTGCTTTCGCAGCTCCTCATGAATTGGCGAAGATCGAAAGGCTTCCCAGGCCTGCGCGCAGTTGCGTGTGTCTGGCTTGATGGAGGCGAGATGCTGAGCAGCAAGTTGACGCTTATCCGGATCGGCGCCGAAGCGCTCCTTCAGCAGGTGCGTGAGGGATGCCTCCGCCGGAGTTTCGGCCTGGAGGATTACCAGCTGCTCCGGTTCGGCTCCCGCCATCACGGTTTTAATCAGGAGCTGACCCTCGACGGTGGCAGTGAGTGTTACCTTGCGAGGTGGGCATGAGCGCTCGACCTGGAAGGCGACAAAATCGTTTAAGTCTGCCGTTTCACCCTTACTGCGACCATGCTCCAGCGGCTGACTTGCCGGCGCGAAGGTGACATCAGTTACAACGCGCTTACCGTGGGTGTTCAGCACTTTTACAAGGACTTTCGCCATGGCGCTATCGGCGGGCTTGCCCGCGGCGCCGATGGTATAGCGGTCCGTCACATTTTCTGCGGGAACCCACTTGATATCTTCTGCCCATACCAGCGGGAAGCTGATGCCAGTGCGTTTGAAAGACGAGGCATAGATGGCATGTTCCGGCTTATCCCTAATCGCTTTCGATGCATCGCCGGTAAACCACCCGTGATCGAGACCGGCAGGATCCGGCTCAGATGCGCCGACAAAATGCCACCCATCGTTCCAGACTTCGGTCCACGTGTGGTTGCCGCGCATGTTGGTCCACATCGGTGTGCCGGCAACGCGGGCCGGGATGCCGACCGCGCGGCAGGCTTCAACAAGCAGGATAGAAAGTCCAGAGCACGTCGCCTTACCGCTTTCGATGGTCTCCATCGGGCTCTGGTCGGGCTTTTTACGTTCCGTAGAGTAGTGCGCCTTCAGCAAAGGGAAGAGCTTCTGGTTCAGCTTGTGCGCGGCTTCGCCGGAAGTAGTGCAGCCTGCAATGAGCGATTCGGCCCTATCTCGCAGGAAGCGGCGGGAATCGTCGCGCTGTTCGTTGAGGCAGGCATAGGGCAGGATTTCGTTGAGAAAGAGTGATTTCGAAATCGTATCACGCCAGGGCGCATTCGCAAGCGCCTGATAGGCTATGTGGGTGTTCTCCAGCAGATATGCGGCCGTGAGGCTCTTGAGGTCGGTCTCAGGCATGTTCTCGATCAGGAACTGGATGCCTTCGCGCTCGGTATCGGGAGCTTCAATGAGCGCCTTCACCAGCTCTTTGCGATTTGGGCCAGCAAGCTGAAGGGCATGGTCTGCCGCGTTCGACCACCAGCGTTTGCCGTTGGATTGCGCGTCGGCGGGCCGGATGGCATAAATAAGGGCTGTGATAGCGATGAGAATAACGAACCGCATAGGTTATCCTTTTGGTGAGTTATTGAGTTTACCAGCTAATCTCCCAGGCGGTTGCGCTGCGGGGGGCGAAGGTTATGGTTCGGCTGTAGCGGGAGGGGATGTCTACTCCATGCTCGCCGTTTTTGGTAAATGTAGCTTGTGAGCGTTCCACCAGGCGGAGAGCTTTCGCCTTTATACCGTAGTGAGATCCATCGAAATCGACGGTGAGCGTAACCGGCTTGTCGGATACGTTTGTGAAGATAACAGCAAGCTTCCTCTCTTTTTCAAGCTGCCAGACGCCTGTCATCACCGCATCCGTGGTTACCCAGTCTTCGCCGCCCCACTCCCAGTCCGCACGAACGGTTGGCATCGTTCCGCTTAATTTCAAGGGCCGCTGCATCCGGCCGGCATAGAAGTAGCGCCGAAGCTGATACCGAAGCTGAACGGTCTGCTGAAGCATCGGCCCTGCTACTTCTTCGGCAGCGATATTGGGGTTCAGCCATCCAATCTGCTCGCCGAATACTAACTGCTGGCCCATGCGCATGCAGAAGGCATCGTTGCGAGTTGGCCCCGTCCCGTTGTATGCCCTGCTGAACATTTGGATAGCGCCGGCGTAGATTGCGGGGAAGGCGGGAACCATGCCATTCCACTGCCAGTGCCAGGTGAGATATCCATCCATAAACCGGATATAGGGTTCGGCATTGCACTCGGTGGTGATCATTCGATCTTTGGGCATCTGCTCTCTCAGCGTGGTGAGAAGTTTCCAGTAGCCCTGGTCGGTCCACCAATGCCCGCCGCCAAGCGGGTGGCCGTGCGTGGGATCCATACAGAGTGCGGGGCCCGCTGCTGCGATCTGATCGATGTAGACCCCTTTGGTACCGACCTCGTTCATGATTCGCAATACCGTTTCTCGCACTGTACGCTGCCATAGCTCCGTCGTGGGGCACATGACTGCAAGCTTTACCGGCGACCCATCAGACTCCTTGCTGCCATAAGATTCGGTAATTGGCTGGCCCGTTTCATCCTTTGTAGCGGAGGGAAGCGCCAATTTCGTAAACTCGAAATCTTCGGTACCGCGATCGCGTGTATCCCAAAGACGGCCGTTGATGTAGGGCATGACGAAGACCTTCGATTGCTGCAGCTTGCCGACCGCTTCCCCAACGCCCGGTTTGGTTGGGAAGTAGTGCGGATAATCGTTATCGAAGGGGTTGCTGTGCCACTCGTACCAGTGGAAACCCATAGGGACTCCAAGCTGCTTCTGCATCTGCAGCACGCCGGGGACGCAGGCATCTGGCGGACCGCTCGACAGCGCCCAGCCACAAAGCTCGCGCATCCAGAGAGGCGTATCTGCTCTGCCGTCTTCGGTGAGCTTTGGCCACCAGTTGGCACCGTGGCTCACCCAGTCTCGATAGATAAGAGCGGCATCGTACCAGTCTCCTCGCAGCAGTCGCCACACTGCGGTTCCGCTCAATCGAAAACCATTCGCGCCTTTGCCAAGATCGGGAGCGGGCATGTCGTAGCTTAAGCGCACCGACTTCGAGGGTGGATCGCTAACCATTCCGATCTCTTTGTAGCCGCCAAATGGATCGTGCATGCCGAAATAGAGCCCTGCATGCTGGCTGCTCCTCGGACAGATCGCCTCAAACTGCATAGCGCACCAGCCGGTAGGATAGACCGACTTCATGGAGTAGGCACTGTTCCAAAGAGTCTTGTTCACTATTCCCGGGCCAGCCGGGAAGAGAGAGTACGAGCCCGCATCCGGCTTCGTGATTGCGATCTGGGGGAAGGTGGTGTGGATAACACTGTATTCTTTGGGCACATCCAGACGGAATCGCCAGCTCCATCCGCTCTGATCTGGAGCGGCGATGGCCTCTGCCGAAACGCCCTTCAACAGTGGGTCGTTGGGAGCACTCCAGCGCAGTACGATCTCTTTGCCACGAGGTGTAATTGTACATCCCTTCCACCCCTGAGACGAGTCGACAGCGATTTCGGAATGATCCTTTGCGGATCGCAAGCTGGCAGCAAACAGTGGCGGAGAGCCTGGAGCGAGCATCTCACGCCCTTCTTTGAGATCGAACAGGCTCTGGACGATGATGCAGTACGCGGAGCGCTGCAGGGCGATGCCACAATCGCCTGCGTGCGCAAAGGTCCAACCAGCTGGTGCGGCAGGGCTAAGCAGTGCGTTTGCTCCGGAGAGGTCACCTGCGGCTTCCAGCCGATTCGCGATCGCTGCTCGCCATGCCAATTCGCCACCCTGAGTGCGCTGCGCTGCAATCCGAGCGTGAAGCGATTCCGTTGTGACCACAACCTCACCTCTCGCCCCAGATCTGCCTGCTGCGGATTCGACTGCCTGTGCTGGACCTGAGGCAGCCGTGCCGACCCAGAGCCAGGTGGAAAGGTCTTCGTCCGTTTGGCCAAACGCCTTCCAGGTAGAGTGCAAATAGGTACCGTATTCGCCCCTGCCATCGTAAACACGAATGCCGCCGCTGCTGTTGCCGAACATGCCGATGGCATCGCTGCCGTTCACTATCGCTCCCCAACTGCTGAAATCGGCAGACTGTTTTATGCCAGCGAGCGGTTTGTTGGCGGCAGGATTGCCACCGGCATAGGAGGTAAAATCGGTTCCAGGAAAGTTGAGTTCCAGAAGATGCAGCTCCGGCCAGTTGAAGGGAGTAGCCTGGTGGATATGCGTGGTTAAAAAGATGAGCGAAGAGTTCTTAAACAGAAGCCACGTGTAGGTTGCCTCGGGCTGAGACGGAGCGGTCCGACCGCCATCCCCGCAGTAGCGCGCATGTGCACGGATAACGGTGCAGATAGGACCGTCGGCAATTACGGCAGCAGACGCCTTCGGGTCGTTACGCAGAAGGAAGCCACCAATCTTCGGGTCCCAGAGCCTATCGTTCCAGGCGAAATTTTGAAAGAGCTTGCCGCTGCGTGGAAAGTGAAACGAGGAAGGCAGGCCACCGTTACCGAACGGGGTGAAATGGACTACTTTTTCGGTATCCGTAAGGGCTCCAGCCACAGACGTTGACGACGGAGGCGAGCCTGGCGAGGTTGTTAGCGTGAGCCGGTAATCTCCCGCGCCAGGAAGGCGAAGCGCCAGCACTCCAGATGGACTGTGTTTTGAGACACTTGCATCTTGATCTGGGATAAATTGCGATGGGACCTCGCGACCATCCGGGAAATTAGCGTGAATCACACCGAACGAGAGGAGCCCCGGCGCAACTCGGGCAATTACAAGCCCGTCGGATGGCGCAGAGCGAACAAAAAGTAGTGAGGAGTTGGCAGATGCCGTGCGCACAGACAAAACGGCGGCACAGACGATAGCTGCGGAAAGATACGATGCAAATCCCTTCATGGCCCTTACCCCGCCCAGCACAAATCGGGTGCGCGACGATGCAGCACCCGATTCATGTTACCTGTTTCGGTGATGCGCCGAGTAGAACGCCTTGGCTCCTGCCGAATCCGATGTCATTAGCTCTGCCCAGCAGAAACTGCCCTTTGTGTGACCAGAAACCTTCATTCTTGTGACTCCTGTGACACCCATTATTGACGCTAAGATTCGTTGATATGCACGCAAACAAGGTGATTATACCAGAATTATGTATACATTATATAGATTAGTCAAGGCGCGCTGTAGAAAGCACCTTGATGATCGAAACGATATTCCAGACGATGTAAATGGGAGTTAAGACGATACCAACAAGTCCCCGGGCACTCGTACAGCGTATGGTCGACGGGCAACACCAGTCGCTGAGAGGATTGAAAGAGTGTCAATGTCGTTTCCAACCCTAATTGCTCTGAATGGTATACTTCTGCTACCTCCCGCCACTTAGCTCCGGTGAGCTGGTTTTCTTGTTAAGCCTACAGTACCGACGTTGCTCACAGGATACAGGTGTACTCTCTTGCCAGAGGAGCATCTGTCATTATCAGCTTGGAGTTGTATATGGATGCCCCAGAAACGGACCGGCCGAATGTGGAGGGCGACAGCCAACCAGCCATCGAGTTTGATCCTCAGCGGAACAAGAGCAAGTCATCAAGACAGGCAATCATCCTCGCAATCGGTGCCATTCTGATCATCGTGAGCCTGGGTATCCGTAACAGCGCCCGGGCAAAAGAGCGACGCCTCAAAACTCTGAACTTTGAGGATCTCGCCCTCGCAAGCCATGATGAACCGGATGATCCGCTAACCCTCGTGTATTACGGTGACGCGTTGATACGAACCGACCAGGCTGCCGATGCCGAGAAGGTATTCAAGCATGCGGCAACGGTTGCACCAACCAACGAGCACGCTCAACTGGGCTTAGCCAGCGCGCAGCTGCGGCTAAACGAACTTCCGGCTGCTGCCGAATCCTATCAGAAGGCAATCAAGCTAGACCCTCATGACAAGGGCGCATATCTGGGCCTTGCCCAAACGCTCGATAGGCAGGGCAATGCCGCCGAAGCCGCACAACAACTGAAGAGATTGGTCGAAATTGATCCTGGAATTGGGGCAGCCTGGTACTTCCTGGGCAAGATGTATTCGCAGACCGAGGATACAGCTCATGCGCTCGACGCCCTGCAGCATGCAGTGAAAGTATCTCCAGATCAGGCAGCGTACTGGCGCGATCTGGGAGATCTTTCGCACCGGTTATCAAAGCTTTCTGACGCTGAGGTGCAGCTGAAGAAATCGGTACAGATTTCCAACAACGATCCTCTAGCGCTGCTATGGCTCGGACAGGTATCGCTTGAGCTGCCCGATACGCCAGAGTTGAGGTCTCAGGCCAGCAAATCGTTTCAGGCAGCGCTTGAGCTGGATCCGAAGATGCGAGAGGCCGTCTACGGCATGGGACAGGTTTTCCAGAGATATGCAAATCTGCCTGATGCCGTCAAAGCTTTTCGCCGCGCCTGTGAGATGCGACCCTCCGATGAAAAGGCAGCACGCGCACTGGGCAATGCCGAAGTGCTGGCTGGCAACAAAGCAGAAGGCGAGAAACTCCTCGCTGCTGCGGAACAAATGGACCGAGCAAAACGCGAAATTGACGCGCTTAAAGCGAACCTCGCCTTAGATCCGCGCTCACGAGATACCAGGCTCAAGATCGCCCGCCTATTCAGAAAATATGGCAATAGCACAGAGGCGTTGAAGCACTATGCGCTCTACGAGCATCTTGGAGCCGAAGACACTGCGGTTCGACGTGAGATTGAGCAGTACCAGCACGAGATCGACGCCAAATCCGTAACCCAACAACCATCCACGACAGGGCCGACGACTGATGGCAAACCGTAAACTGCTCGCTGTACTCTGGATGGCGCTGTTATCTGCCTCGATTATCGGGATACTTTCGGCCGGATGCAAACAGAACAGGCCCGCACCTTCTAAGGACAAAATCGCCGCACAGGCCGAATTGGAGTATATCGGAAATGACGCGTGCAGACCGTGTCATGAGGCCGAATTCGCTTCCCATCACCTTTCCAGACACGATACAACGATGCATCCTGCGCTCTGCTCCGCACTGGGTAAGCTCACTCCGCCAACGGGAATTGTACCGCTCGGCGGTTTTTCGGTTAATCGCGACGCAGACTCTCTGGTTGTTAAACGGGATACCGGTGGGCAAGGAGGTGTGCTTTCGCGTAAACTGGATCTTGTGCTCGGCTCGGGCAAACTTGGGATGACCTATATTTCGCTCTTTAATAACGACAGCCTCATGGAGACGCGGATGAGCTACTTTCCGGCCTACAAAATGTGGGACATAACTCCCGGCCAGGAAGCGAGAGCATCGACAGACACGCCATTCGGACGCGTACAATCGAACACGCCAGCACGTCTCTGCCTGAGTTGCCATGCCAGCTCGATCCCTGAAAAGGGCATCGCGGTTCAAAGCAATCAGATTGGTGTGGGCTGCGAAGCCTGCCACGGCCCAGGGAGAGCCCACGTTGCGGCTATGCGCTCCGGCAAATCTTCAGACGTTCACATCAATAGACTGAGCACACTCACGCCAACGCAGCTCAACGAGGTGTGCGGCAGATGCCATCGCAACTCGCGCGACGTCGACTTAACCACGATAGAGGCGGAACAGACTCACCGATTTCAACCCTATGCGTTAATACGCAGCCAGTGCCGCACGAAGGGCAACGAGCCGCTCTCCTGCATCTATTGCCACAACCCGCATACAGATGCGAGCAAAGATTCTGAAAAATACGATCAGGTGTGTCTCGCGTGCCATTCCGCGCATACAGGCAACGCTCAGCCGGGCACGCTTAAGGCTGCCGAAACGGTGAAGGGCAAACTGTGCCCGATAAATAAGACTCAGGGATGCGTCGGATGCCATATGCGGCCCAGAATTGCGTTCCCGGAGACCTCTGTCACAGCGACTATGGCCGATCACCTTATTGTTCCTCCGCATAAGCAAGGTGTAACTGGAAATTCGGCTAGATCCCAAGAGACAACCCATTGAATTCCACCAGCAATCAAAAGCCCATAGTAAACAGAGCGCTCATCACATTCATCGCGCTGCTGGCCGCCGCAGGATCAGGATACGCAATGTGGTACTACCGACCCGCGAACGCAGAACATCGGTACAGCCAGATGAGCCTCGTCAGCCTGCGACAACTTTTGGATCGCGACCCTGACAATGCAAAGGCCTGGAGGCAGATGGCGTTGAGGCTCGCCAACGCGGGAGACGCAGCGATGGCAGAGCCTGCGTTAAAACGCGCCTTCGAGCTAAATCCTCATGATGCGAAGATAGCCACGGGTATTGGTGAACTTTATGCCGCAGAGAACCGCTTGAGCGATGCCGAGCAGGCGTTGAAGGCGGCAGTTAGCGCCCAGCCGTCTGATCCGACGGCGCATCGAGACCTCGGGCTGCTCTACTTGAGATCCGACAGGCCCAAGCTTGCAATCGGCGAGTTCAATGCTGTGATCGGCGCGGACAAACGCGCAGACGACGCCTGGTACCAAATCGCCGTTTGCAACATGGCGCTTAATCACGTTCCTGAAGCCCAAAATGCGATCGTTCTGGCACTTGCTATTGCCCCTGCAAACGCAGCCTATATGGACATGAAGGGGCGGACCGATGTCTCCTCTGGGAAAGTCGAAGAGGGAATCGATGAGACCCTGCGTGCTGCGCAGGCGGCGCCGAAGGATGTGCGAATTCAGGCTGACGTTATCAATTTGCTGTTGGAACGCCACCGGAATTCGAAGGATCTGGAGATTGCTGAGCAAACCATTGGTAATCTTGAGCAGATTTCCCCTGATTTTCCGCCGATTCCGTATCAGCGAGGCCGACTGGAGATGCTGCGCAATCACTGGCAGGATGCTGCACGATATCTGAATATTGCGCTTCGGGCCGCTCCACAGCAGGACGATGTAGCAATCGCGCTCAGCGAGACGTACACAAAGCTAAACAAAACGGTGGAGGCTGGCCAGCTTGTGGCCGCGGTGAATCATCGAAAGCAACTCAAGATGAACGCAGACGTCGTTCGGGCTGCCTTGCAAAAAGGTCCACAAAGTGCAGATCTCTATATTCAGCTAGCTAACCTGGAGATGCAGCTTGGAAATCGGGCAACGGCACTTTCAGCGATGCAATCTGGACTGAAAATCGACCCCCAAAACAGCACTCTGCTCAAGTGGCAGCAGATGCTAAATCAGAAGACCGAGTGAAGAACAATGCATGTTTTCAGTGTTGGGCGCCAGGGAAATACCGTTCTGCGGGCCCTATGTCGGCAATTAATTCAGGGCCAACTTCCCGCCCATACGCGGCACCGTTGTCGATTGAAAGCAGGTTAATTCCAGACCGGCTGCGAAACTTAGGGCAATACCAAAACCAAGTGAATCCTATCATTCCAGGACCGTATAACCGTTGAAACCACTCAAATCGATCGCTCTCCTCTGGCTCCTTTTCGCGCCTGTCCTCATGCTTTTTGGGTCCAAATCCCTAACCGCTCAGACAGCTAAGCGTGCCGATATCCTCATCGCCGATTTCGAAGGCGACACCTACAAAGACTGGAAAACGGAGGGCGACGCCTTCGGATCTGGCCCTGCCCATGGCACGCTTCCAGGGCAGATGAACGTAGAGGGCTATCAGGGCAAAGGATATGTAAATTCTTTCCATGGCGGCGATGACTCTACAGGCACGCTCACCTCGCCAGAGTTCAAGATCGAGCGTAAGTTCATCAACTTCCTCATCGGCGGTGGAGGCTGGGTCAATGAGACCTGCATCAACCTGCTGATCGACGGCAAGGTTATTCACACTGAGACAGGCACAAACACGGAGTCAGGTGGCGAAGAGACGCTCGCGCCGGCCTCCTGGGATGTCGCAAATAGTATCGGCAAGACGGCAGTTATTCAGATTGTAGATCGTCGCAAGGGCGGCTGGGGCCATATCAACGTAGATCAAATCGTGCAATCCGACACGAAGTCGGCAACGACGGTCGCAGCCCTTGAGAAAACTCTAAAGATTAACGGAAGCCACCTTTTGGTACCGGTGGCCAATGTCTCTAAAGACAACAGATCCGTTACGCTGGGAATCTACGTCGGTGATAAGCTGGTTGAGAACTTTACGGTATTGCTCCCAAAAGCCGGAGACGCCTCCTGGATGGCGGCATACCCGATTAAGCATTTTGGCCTGCAGGGCAAAACAGTACGGATAGCAACCAGTAAGGGCGCGCGTGTCTCGGAGGATGTGCGAGCCAGTTTCGATCGGATTAAGATCGGGGCTGAATCGGAAGCGCTTGCTATCTCGGACTATTCACAGCCCTACCGAAACCAGTTTCATGCCTCCACGCGGCGCGGATGGAATAACGACCCCAACGGCCTGGTGTACCTCAACGGCAAATACCATCTGTACTATCAGTACAACCCGTTCGGCATCTTCTGGGGCAATATGCACTGGGGGCACCTGGAGAGCACGGACCTGATTCACTGGAAAGAGCTTCCCATCGCGCTCTATCAGAGAACGACCGCTGACATGGCGTTTTCAGGCGCAGGGTTTGTTGATTTCAACAATTCGTCGGGGCTTGGCAAGGGCACACAGTTCGCGGCGTTCACCAGCACCGGACGCGGGGAGTGCCTCGTCTACAGCAAAGATGGCGGCCTCAGCTTCACCGAGATCCCCGAAAACCCGGTGGTGAAGAACACGGGGCGCGATCCCAAGGTGTTCTGGTACGAGCCCGAGCATAAGTGGGTGATGGTGGTTTATGATGAGACTCGCTGCGACGAAACCGTCGCGATCCCGGCCACTAATCACGATGACAAGGACAACCGTAATCTCGCCTTCTACGAGTCGAAAAATCTTCGGCAGTGGACCCGGGTCGGAGCGTTTACAGATCCGGATCGAGGCGCAGTGTTCGAGTGTCCGGACATGTTCCCGCTGCCGATAGCCGGCAAGCCAGGCGAATCTCGTTGGATCATCCAGGCGGCGCAGAACCGATACTTCGTTGGACAGTTTGACGGCAAAACTTTTCACAAAGAGGGCGGACCGTTTGGCACACAGCATGGCGCCTTCTATGCCGCAGAGACGGTCAGCAATATGCCAGACGGACGCCGTATTCAGATTGGCTGGGCTCAGCCCGATAGCTATGAGCTGCTATTTCCAGATCAGATTGTTAATCAGGGCTTCACAATTCCGCACGAGCTGACCCTTCATGAGACGAACGACGGCCTACGGGTCTTCTACAATCCCGTTAAGGAGATAGAAGCGCTACGGGGTGATGTGATTGCTGAAGGCAAGGATCTTACTCCTGCGGCTGCCAACGAGCTGCTGCAGAAATGCAAAGGTGAATTGACCGAGACGCTGATTGAGTTTTCAGACGCTGGCCCGAAGCAGATTGTCATCAACGGAATGGATGCCGGCTTCAACGGTCGATCTGCCCGCATCTTTACGGACCGCATCTTAAACGAAGTGTATGCCGATGGCGGGATCTCTTACGAAGTGAGGAGGCTTCCTGTCAAGAGCTTCGCGTCGCCCGAAACCCGGTTGATTGCCCCAGCAAGCGCAGTTATTCGCTCGCTGAAGATCTATCGCCTGAAGGGAATATGGTAACTGGGTAATGCGGTAATTCGGTAATTTGGTGTTGGGACAAGGATGAGGGATCAGGGAAGAGTGTAAGAAGCGGCAAATGTATTGCCGGGTTGAAGATGTGAAATACCTACGTAAGATTGTTACTGTGCTTCGACGCGGGCTGCGCCAAAGCCGTGTGCTGCAGATCCTGCTCATAGCGTTGATCTGGCTGATGTGTGATACCGTTTCCGTAAGGCTCAAACTGCCGATACCGGGAAGCGTTCTTGGTATCTTTGCGCTGCTGGCACTGTTTGCGTCTCGCGCTCTTACCCCTCACGATCTCGAAAGCGGTGCGAACTGGCTACTCGCCGAGATGATGCTTTTCTTCGTGCCTGCAATTGTTGCCGTAACGAATCATCCTGAGTTCTTGGGTTCACTGGGGCTAAAGCTCATCGTTGTGATTGCCCTTGGAACGATTGTAGTAATGACAGTTACGGCTCTTGTGGTTGAATTCTGCGTTCATAAATTGTCGCGCCGACCCGATGGACTTGCGCCATGACGGGCACCTCAATCAACTGGTTCACGGCCACACGAATCGCAGTCGCGGGAGGTATGGCCGCATGGTCTGCCCTTACCATCGCGATCTACGTGGCCTCAAAATGGTTCCATCACAGATTTACCCGTTTGTGGACTGCCCCGTTGATCGTGACGCCGCTGCTGTTGATATTTGCGATGCTCGCAACGGGTACCCACTACTCGGAGTATATTAGTGATACGCGCTGGCTGCTTGTGCTTTTGGGACCGGCGACGGTCGCTTTTGCTGTGCCGATCTACAACAGACGAGACATGATTCGGAGACACTGGCAGACGTTAACCGTGGGCGTACTTGTTGGCAGCAGCACGGCGATGATTACTTCGTATGGACTTGCCACAGCTCTGGGGCTTTCAGGAAGTTTGCGACTGAGCCTCCTGCCACGGTCGATAAGCACGCCATTCGCGATGAATGTATCCGGCCAGATCGGCGGCGTGCCTGAGTTGACCGCCCTGTTTGTGATCTTGACCGGCGTATTTGGCGCTGCGATTGGCGAGATCCTTCTCAGCAGGCTGCCGCTAAGCTCGACCATGGCACGCGGAGCTCTTTTTGGGATGGGCGCGCATGCGGTTGGCTCCAACCGCGCATATCAGTTAAACCCTGAAGCAGGAGCCGTCGCAGGTGTGATGATGGTGCTTGTTGGGATAGCCAACGTGCTGGCTGCGCCGGCGCTGGCGCAAATATTAAGGTCTGTACCACAGTGATCTCCAGTACTGTTGCTCTACCGTGTAAGGGTTGATTGTTGCATCTGGAGAAAGGTTAGCAGGCAGGATGCCGTAGCCTTGCATCTCCCGGATCCATCCGTCATGCGGCTTGAAGCCAGCCATGTCGAACCGCTTCATCTCTTCAAGCTGCTGTTTTGCACGAGCGATTCCAGCGAGGATCATACGGTAGTCTGGATCGGCGGCGGAAGCAAAGATAGGATCCGAGTTCGCAGCCTTACAGGTTCCGAAACCTCCCGATGCTTCGGCGAGTGGCGCCAGCAGCAGGCGCGATAGCGCAGGCTGCGAGAGATTATAGAGCAGGTGATTGGCGTATTTTCTTCGCGGATCGTTCGGGCTCATATCGACCCAGGGCTGCCGGTTTTGATCGTCCGAAACTGAAAGCGGCAGCGCCCTATCCCCAGAATGGCAGCCGGCGCATCGGCGACCGATTGCGTCTGAGGCGGCCCTGGTCTCGGGCCACTGCAGGTCTCGCCGGTCCAGCGCATTAACTACATATCCGCCGACCATTCCTGTGCCAAGTGCGGCATACGTGCCAGGATAGGGAGCGCCGGTATCTATCCAGAGCCGGATCAGCTTTCGCTCCTCTTCTGGCACCGCTACGCTGTGATGCGAACCATCCAGCTTGCGCATGAGTGGGCTGGCACAACTGCCGAGCGTCCGCGGCGCATAGTTACTCACGGCGCGATTTCGTCCATCGCTCACCTGGCCGCGTGCAAAAAGGCTGAAGTAGCTCTGAGAGTAGATGGGTCCACGATCGCCGCTGAGCACAACTCCGCCAGCATGACTTTTCCAATCGTGGCATGAGAGGCAGCGCCTGTTCAATATCGGCTGGATGTCTCGCACGAAGTCGAACACATCCGGAACGCCTGCAACCGCTTCTATCTTGCTTGGCGCTCGCCGCACCGCCTGAAGAACCGAACTAGTGCTCGCGAGGAGGGGCTTTGCGCCCTCGTAGTATGCGGCTGTCCGCATTGGCGATAGGGTTTGCGTGCGCTGATCGTGACAGCCAACGCAGGAGACAACCTCGCCGGGCTGGGCAGTGGTAAAGCTCTGCATGCGCTTGACCGGCACATCGTTGCCGTCCAGCGCAACAAAGAATACAGACCGCAAGGCAGGAACCTCGAAGTAGGCGGAGCCATCCGGCTCGACAGGAACGGTACCGAGGATGCGCTCCAGGGTAAAGGTTCCCCCGTAGCTTAGCGGCTCCATGCCGCCCGTAAAGTTTACTGGCTTGGGCAGAGTCTCAAGGACCAACAGCTTCTTGATCTCGCCAGGCGCGATTCCCGTCATGTTTCGCCCATGCAGAACGTCGGCGAGAATCATTCGGCCGGTGCGCTGAGACAGCTTCACCTGATCCGGAACAATCGCCTCCCGCTGGCGGCGCATGATGGGCCTGGGCTCCTGACACTCCAGCCCAGCACGAACGTCCTCCGGCGAAAGGGTAAAGATCGGCTGCGCTGCGCCGCGGGCATTCATCAGCACTAACGAAGGCCCGGAAGATGCCATAAACTCCTCTTCGGAGAAGGCCCACGGATCGCGGTAGTTGATGCTACGACTGATTCGCTTTACCGACGAACGCACATCGGGCCCCGCGCTCGGATCCACGATGACGATTTCACCGTCGTGTTCGCGCTGACCGTGCCCGGGTGAAAAGATGGCGACAACTTTGTTTGTGCCGGGGATCGGCTTGGCATCGATCATCACGGTTCCCGGGTTCATGTTTCCGTAGTAGATCATCTGGCCCGTGCCGTCCGGCCTGCAGGTCCAGAGATGATGGTAGTCCACCTGGCTGCGATCCACGTACTCCCACCGCTGGTACAGGAGGCGACCATCCGGCAGGGGCCAGGGTGTATTTTCGTGCTCGTTATTGCTGGAGAGCTGGCGAATGTGCGATCCATCTCCATCTGCTCGATACAGACTGGCAACTGGAGTGCGCCAGCAGTTCACCCAACGATTACATCGCGAGGAGATAAAAACGATGCCGCCATCCGGCACGTAGGTTGGCTCGATGTCATCGAAGGGGCCATCGGTCAATTGACGCAAGCGGCCGCCATCTGATCCGATCTCATACAGGTGGTAGTGGAGAGAGCCCGCTTTGCGATAGGAGAAAACAATCTTTGCGCCATCATAGTGCACCTGCGGATCCCGAATGCCACCGCGCGGATCGTCGAGCAGCGTGCGGACGTGGCTCGTTCGCAGGTTGAGGGCGCAGAGCCTGCCTCCATCGTTGTACATCTTGATTCGGGGATCGTTGGCATCGTAGCCGAAGTTTGCGTACCAGTGTCCATCGTTTCCGGGTTTGCGAACAGCAAACACAATTTCATTAGTGTGTGACAATGGCCCGGAGAGAAAATCTCGAAGCAGCTCCGGAGCGGGCGGCGTGCTCCGTTTTGGTGGCGCCGGGTCCGCATTGAGACGCACATAGTCGTAGATGAGCCAGCTTCCATCATCTAGTGTGATACCGACCTGATTGTCTCCCAGCCGCATGGCATCCTGTGGAACAGGGAAGTCCAGCGTGGTAGGAATGCCTTCCATTCCCGGGTTAAACGCCATTTCGACGCGCTGCGCGCTGATCGGGAGTCTCTGCTCCCCTGCTGGTTTATCGTTAACCTTGATTGAGATTCTGCTTGGTTCCCAATCTGCGAGAATGCCGATGTGAAGGAAGAGTGGCTTCGAGATCTGAGAGGCATCAGCATGAAATTTGATCGTGAATGTGTGGGCGCGTCCTCCCGCCCAACCATCGTGCGTGCTGGGATGGATAAACGGCCAATCGGTGAGTTTGCTCTTTCCAACGGTGTACACGACGGGAGCCGTGAAGACGCCTGCATAAGGCTGGTAGCCGACATCAGCGAGACCAAACTCTAGCGCAGAGCCATCCGGTTCTCCAAGAGAAAACAGGGCACCCTTATCATCACGGGCATGCGGCAAAGCTGCGGCAATTGCCAGCAGCGCACACGTAAGCATGCACACAAATGCGGCACATACATAGGATGTAAATTTGAATCGCATTGCGATCCTCCGTCCATCAGGCACTGCAGCAATCTAAGCGCCTGATAACAAACACTTAAGACCCAGGCTGGATGATCCATTAACATGGCTGATCTGAGTCTGCCCCTCGCCCCACCCTCTCCCACGCAAGCGTACTTCCCTCCGGCGCAGCGTAGTTCCCTACTGCGGTTGCCACCAAAGCGACCGCCAGTACTGCTGTTCGACGGCATACGGATCGATCGGAGCATTCGGCGCGAGCTTTGCTGGCAGGATCCCGTAGTTCTGCATCTCACGAATCCAGCCGGGATGCGGTTTGAAGCCAGCCATATCGAACCGTTTGGTGTTATCCAGTTGTTGTTTTGCGCGCTCGATGCCAGTGAGAATGACACGGTAATCCTGGTCTGCGACAGAGGCAAAGACCGGTTTCGAATCTGGCGATTTGCAGGCCCCGAAGCCACCCGAAGCGCTCGCCAGCGGCGCAAGAAGCAGCCGCGACAGCGCTGGCTGGGTGAGGTTGTAGAGCAGATGGTTTGCGAATTTGCGGCGTGGATCGGTCGGGGTCATCTCGACCCACGGCTGCCGGTTCTGGTCATCAGAGGCGCTCAGGGGAAGCGCGCGTTCGCCCGTGTGACAGCCCGCGCAGCGACGCTGTATTGCGGCCGATGCGGCCTTCGTCTCTGGCCACTGCTGATCGGTGCGATCGAGATTGTCATTCACATAGCCGCCTACCATTCCGGTGCCGCAGGCAGCATAAGTTCCCGAGTACTCCGCACCCGTATCGATCCACATTCGGACCAGCCTGGTCTCAAGATCGGACGCGGTGGCGCCATGATGCGAGCCATCCAACTTACGCATGATCGCGCTGGATACGCTGCCCAGTGTGCGTGGAGCGTAGTTGCTGAGGGGGCGATTGCGACCATCCGAAATCTGCTCGCGGGCGATCAGGGTGAAGTAGCTCTGGGAGAACATGGGGCCGCGATCGCCGGATAGCACGACATCTCCGTGATGGCTCGACCAATCGTGGCAGGAGAGACAGCGGCGATCGAGGATCGGCTGAATATCCCGCGGGTAGTCGATAATGTCCGGTATTCCGGATATAGGCTCTATCTTGCTGGGGGCGCGACGAACAGCCATCAATACCGCATGCGTGAGGTCTGCCTTTACGGATACGCCCCGATAGGCTGCCGTTAACACTTGCACCCTGGGAGTTCGAGTTCGGGGCTCATGGCAGCCCACGCACGACACCGTTTCGCCGGGTTCAACGCTGGTAAAGCTCTGCATCCGCTTCACCGGAACATCGATCTGGTCGAGCGCGACAAAGAAGACGCTGCGAACGGCCGGCAGTTCGAAATAGGCCGAACCATCCGCTTCTACAGGAACCTCACCCAGAATTCTCTCCAGGGTGAAGGAGCCTCCGTAGGTGAGCGGCTCCATGCCGCCGGTAAAGTTGATCGGTTTGGGAAGCGTCTCCAGCACAAGCAGCTTCTTGATCTCACCCTGCTTAACCCCTGTCATGTTGCGGCCCTGAGTGATGTCGGCAAGGATCATTTTCCCTGTTGGTTGCGTGAGTTTCGTTCTATCGGGAATGATCGGCTCACGAGGGCGTGCGATGAGCGGCCTCGGCTCATTGCACTCCAGACCGGCACGCAGCTCTTCTGGCGACAGGGTAAATATCGTCTGCGTCACGCCATGCCCATCCATAAGGCAGAGCGTCGTTCCCGAGGCAACCAGAAACTTATCCTCGGAGAACGCCCAGGGATCACGATACTGCGCAGTGGTGGTGATTTGGCGAACCGCGGACGGATCGTCCGGCCCTTTTGCGGGATCGATGATCGCAACATCTCCATCATGCTCGCGCCTGCCGTGCCCGGGAGAGAAGATCGAGACCACTTTATCTGTACCTGCGATCGCCTTGGCATCGATCATCAGCGTGCCTGGATTCATGTTGCCGTAGTAGACCGTCTGAGCGGTGCCATCCGGGTTGCAGGCCCATAGATGGTGAAAATGCGCTTCACTCCTATCCACATACTCCCAGCGCGTGTAGAGAATCCGACCATCTGCCAGCGGCCACGGCGTGTTCTCATGCTCGACATTGCCGGATAGCTCCCGGATGCTCGTGCCATCGCTGTCGCAGCGAAACAGATTGGCGACAGGGGCGGAGAAGCAGTTGACCCAGCGGTTGCAGCGTGTGGAGATAAAGAAAATGCCGCCATCCGGCACATAGGTGGCCTCAATATCATCGTATGGGCCGTGCGTTAGCTGCTGAAGATGAGTACCATCCGCATGGATCTCATAAAGATGGAAGTTGTTGGTTGAGGCTGGCCGATAGGAGAACAGAATCTTATCTCCTTCATAACTAACCTGTGGATCGCGCACGCCCCCGCGTGGATCGTCCAGAAGCGTGCGTACCTGCCCTGTGCGGATATTCAGGGCGCACAGGCGGGCGCCATCGCTATACATCTTGCTGCTGGGATCGTTGGCGTCGTAGCCGAAATTCGCATACCAGTGGCCATCATTGCCTGGCTTGCGCGCAGCAAAAATGATTTCGTTAACATGCGCAAGGGGACCCTGAAGAAACTGTTTTAACAGGTCGGGCGGCTGCGGCTTCGCGACTGTCGCCTGCCTTAATGGAACGCCGGCCGCGACCGCGAGCAGGGCAAACGTCAGCATGCCAGCGATTCCTGCGCAGATATAAGATGTAAATCTGAAACGCATAGCGGCCCTCGTTGATGAGGCTCAACGTCCGACCTGTCCCTCTTCGTCTGGGACATGACCTGACTGAGCCCCTCACCCTCACCCTAACAATGTATCATATCTTTGGTAACGATGGAGGCACTCCAGGATAGCCCTCTTTCGTGGGTTTTATGTGTGATTCGTTATCGGCGTGCGTGACGGGACGTAGAGTAGGCCAATGGCGCACCACTTCACAGAGCGTGTTTCCATCGGCCCCTCCCCGAACCGTGCTTAAGGTTCTCCCTTACACGGCTCTCCATCCGGCCTTCGCCCTGCCGCGGTACGGGCGAACGTCATTCTT
>CAIXIX010000307.1 GCA_903919615.1 uncultured Chthonomonas sp. | reverse complement strand
AGCGGGAAAGAGCCCGACCTTCCCCCGATTCCCTCGCAAGCTCGCTACACATGACTCATATCTCGGGAGCCATTTTCAGGCACACAGCGAAGCGGAATGTGTTAATATCCCCCTCCCCGGCCTAGCTCTACCGCTCGGACCCTCATT
Source organism: uncultured Chthonomonas sp. (assembly GCA_903919615.1). Classification (GTDB taxonomy): domain Bacteria; phylum Armatimonadota; class Chthonomonadetes; order Chthonomonadales; family Chthonomonadaceae; genus CAIXIX01. The sequence continues at coordinate 2,842 of CAIXIX010000307.1, read as the reverse complement.
CTTCGGGCGCTCCAGAGAACACCCCACATTTGCTCGCAAGCTCCTCCTTCCGCTTGACTCACCGCACGCGGTGCACGCTCTTTCTGCTTGACTCCCTCGCACGCTCGGGCGCAGTAGAGGACACGGAGACCACGTGAGGGGACTTAGCGGGCGCCTCCGGATGAACGCAACGCGAGTTCAGGTGAGGCCTGGGAATAGCCGGGTGACGAACCAGTAGCCGCCGGCGATGCCGATGAGGATTGAGACGACGTAGGCGAACTTCACGAAGGCTGCAGTGCGTCGCGATTTGAATAGATTCAGAAGCGGGAATGCGGCCAGCACGATGCACGCCTGCCCTATTTCAACCCCGATATTGAACGAGGCGAGGGCGACGCCGAGCGATGCTTTCGGCAATCCGACCTCTGCGAGTGCGCCGGCGAAGCCAAAGCCATGGATCAGTCCGAATCCGAAAGCGTAGTAGGGCCGCAGATCTCGGTCTTCGGTTTCTACACAAGGCTGTTTGCGCTCCTGACGCAGGTTCTCCATGGCGATGGCGACGATTGATAGCGCAATCACCGGTTCGACAATTCGCGGCGCAGGTGAGAGTACACCCGTTGCCGCAAGGCTCAGCGTAACGCTATGGGCAAGCGTGAAGGCCGTGATCGTTTTCAGGAGAGACTTCAGGGTTCCACCCAGCAGGAGCAGGCCGAGCACGAAGAGGATGTGGTCTGGGCCGCCAAAGATGTGAAGCACACCTTCACGAACATATCGCAAAGCGATCGCACCTTGCCTGACAAGGGCCTGGGACTGCAGCAAGTTCGGATGCTGGTCGTCCAGAAAGGCTTCCCGGACCGTCTGCCCGCCGCGCACAACGGAGACAACCGTGCGCGAAGCCGGGTCTTCCGGATAGAGGCGGCTCAGAACTTCGCAGGTCGAGGCGTGAATCGGGACGATTGTTTGCCAGGTGAGCAGATCGTTTGCATTGTCTCCAATCACGTTTGCGCTTTTCGGCTGGATCTCCTGACCGTCTATCGTTACATGCAGCCGTTTCCGTATCGCCTGATCCAGGGCCGCAGGGCTCATGGCTTTTGTTCCGCCTTCAGAGCGCAGCAGCCTGCTGATGTGTGTCGTGACATTGACGACGACATCCGCATCGCGATAGACGATCCGGATCCCCGAAAGGGATGGATCGTGCGCGAGCGCTGGCAACGCTATACAGAGCGCAATCGCCGCGATAAACAGTATCTGGAATGGAGCCCGAAAGCGCATGAAAACGCACCTTGTTGAGTGATGAGCCCTAATTTGACAGGAGGAGATGAAAACAAAGTGAAAGGCAAGGTTTATGATGTTTTTGAAGGTTTTATGGTCGTGGAGGATGGTGCGGTCGGATGGGAGGTAACGACGACATCGCAGTCCGCGTAGGGGCGCGGATGGTCGCGCCCGATAACGATCTCGGGGCACAAAACGGCGAAACATACAACCCGATATGCATGGTTCTGGATGTTGTTTGCGAAGTGCAAATTGAAAGAGGGCGCGGCAAGCAGCGCCCCTACGTTGGTTCGCGGGTGGTACCTTCCCTGCGCAGCTATTTCGGTAGGTAGCGGGCCGATGCCATAACAATGATCAGGGTGATAGCGGCAATTGCGATTTCGCCTACGGCGCCGACCACGAACGGTCGAAAGCCCTGTTTGCGCATCTGGCGGAGATCGGTCTGGAGACCGACCCCAGCGAAGGTGAGAAGAAACGCCCATCGCGAGAGGTTGCCGATATTTTCGAGCTGGGGTTTGCTGAAGACGCCAACGGTAGCGAGGGCGGAGACAATGATGAAGCCAAGTACGAACTTGGGAAACTTCTGCCACAGAAACTGGCCGCGGTTGGCGACTAGCTGGCTCTTTGCATGGCTAGCCCAGTGCAGCGCGTAGCCAAGCACTACGAATCCAATGGTTGCGTTACGGGTCGTCTTCGCGATTACGGCGAACTTCTGTGCCGCATCCGAGTAGAGAGCACCGGCGGCGGTTGCCTCGGCGGTGTTATCAACTGCGAGGCCCACCCACAGTCCGTAGGCGTGATCCGTCATGCCCAGGGCATGGCCGATCAGAGGAAATAGGAGCAGGCTGATGGCGCCAAGCGCAAGGATCGCGGCGATCGCGTAGGATGCCTCTTCGTCGTCTGCCTCAATCGCGCCCTTCGCTGCGATGATGGCGGAGACGCCGCAGATCGATGAGCCGATCGCAAGCAGGCTGGTGAGCTTTGGAGTTAGGTTGAACTTCTTGCCAAGCCAGGTCATCAGCGCAATAGAGATCGCGAGTTCAATCGCAACCAGCACGAGGCTGAAGCCTCCGAGCTTCACCACATCGCCGAGCAAGAAGCGAGCGCCAAGAAGAATGATGCCGACCTTAAGCCACAGCTCATAGGTGGCCACTCCCGCTTTGAATATCTTCGGCACGCCCAGCGTGTTCGATATGATTAAACCGAATAGAATAGCCCACAGCACGTACTCGATATTGGGCAGGGTTAGGTGATGGGCTTTGCCGTATTTTGCTATCGACTGCTCTGTGATCTTGCCCGCATAGCCAATCAAAAACAACAAAAGCAGCCCGGGGATCGCAGCGATTAGTCCCCTGCCATCCGCATGTCCCTCGCCAGCCGGCTTTTCTGCCGGAGCTGTAACTTCACTCACCGTCACTCTCCCTCGAATTTTGGTTGGATCAGTCTTTCTTTGCGCTAGGAGCCTGTCCTAGATTAAATCTAGCAGTGTAGTTGACGGGATACCTTTGTCGGTATTGCCGTCGTCTAGGTGCCCACGCGTCGCGTGTGCGGTTGAATTTGGCGTTCTGTTTGTGCTTTTGGCTCGATATTGGCT
>CAIXIX010000306.1 GCA_903919615.1 uncultured Chthonomonas sp. | reverse complement strand
GAGACAGTTTTGTGAGATCGAGAATATCGCAGCGATCAAGATCGCGCCGTTCAACCGATATCAGACAATTGATGTGATTCGTGCCGTTGTGGAAGCCGGGCGCAACGATATCGCTCTATACACAGGAAATGACGATGCGATCGTCACGGACTTGACAACACCATATACATTTCAGACCAGTGCGGGAGCAGTTCAACGCCGCATCGCAGGCGGATTGCTTGGGCACTGGTCCGTGTGGACCAGCTATGCCGTCGCGCTTCTTCAGGAATGCCAGAACGTATCGCGCAGCGGTTGGGACCCCTCTTCAGAGCTTATGGAAACGGCAGTTCATGTCACGGATGCGAATGCGGCTTTCTTCGATCCTGCTCATGGCTTTGCTGGCTGTATCGCTGGCCTGCATGAAGTGTTGCGCCGGCAAGGGCTATTGGAAGGGATCTACTGCCTCGACCCCAATGAGGGCTTAAGCCTGGGACAAAAAGAGGAGATAGACCGAGTGTATGCAGCCTACCCCCAAATGAACGACGACGACTTTGTGCGAGAGCATCTTGATGATTGGTTGCGTTGACAAGCATCGCGAGAATTGGAAGTTCGCTGCTTGCTGGGCAATCTCAAAAGGTGATTAATCGATAACTGGCCACGATGTGGCGAGAATTGCATGAAAAATCATCAACCGTGCACCCGTCTACCGGATGAGCGGGCAACCGGGAGTCACGGTTTTCGGGGTCCCGGTGGTTCCAAAACTTTTGCGTCAGCCTACAAGCCGCGCAACTACCAATGCAGGATGCGCTCCGTAATCAAGCAGTTACTTAGTTGCTAATCCATGTTCCCTGCCCCCTCAGTCACTGAGCTTATCTATATACTCCTTGAGATCCTGCCCGGCTGTCGCAGCATCAGAGGTCAGCTTTGCGGCCTCGCTCCGCAGCGTCTGGATCTTCGTCTCCTGCTTATCGAGCTCATCAACGTAGCGCTTATAGAGCGCGGAGTTATGATCGAGCGCCTCCATGTTCTTCCGAATTCTCTCCTGATCTGAGCTCATCGCTGTTATCTCGGCACTGCGTGTATCTGCTGCAGCCTTCAGTTCATCGATGTGTCTCCTGCGTGCGATCACCTGTTCCAGTCCAGACTTCAACCCGGCCGGAATGTCCTTACGATTAGTAGTAAAGACAAGAGTGTCTATGTCTCCCGTCAGCACCGCAAACTCGGACGCGATTGGTCTCTGGGTAACGACCTTCAGCGTTTCCGTTTTGCCTGGCGCCATTTTTACGGAAAAACGATACAGCTTGTCCGTCTTCTCGCCTGGCTGTGCAGGTTCCATTAGCACGCTGTTTGGTACGATGGGATGTTCAATCAAGAGCTCCTTCTGAGCTGAGCCCGATGAGTGAACCGTGTAGGTCGTCTCGGAGATCTCGCGCCTGTTGAAGGTGAGTACGCCTCGCTTGATGCTAACGGATGCCTCCTGAACGTTATTTCCGGGCGAGGTTGTGTCGCACTGCAGGCTCAGATCAACCGCGTAGGTGATAAGACGTGTGTCGCCGGGTAGCACATCTTCCATACGTGCATCTCCGGCATACACTCCGCCATCAAAGAGGGTAACTGGTCCGCCCTTTAGGTGAAGCGAGGTTGTATTGTGAAGGCGAACCGCATTCAGCGGATACCGCGATCTGTCTGAGGAATTGAAGAGAGATACTTTCTCTGTCTGCACATCCTGAGCTGTCACGGGGATCATCGCGGCCTGCTGTCTCGGCAGATTCACTGGCGTGGTTACATTGTACTGAAACAGCTCACCGGCCTTTTCACCTGAAGACAGCGCATCGAAGGATTCTCTGAGGCTTTTTGTTGCATTCGCAGGATTGTAACCTGGTACGCCCGCGATACGCCCATCGATCCCAGCTAGATCCCTGAATCGTTGATCGACTGCGCCGTTGACACCATTCGCTGCTTTGAATCCAGAAGGTCCTGCAGCGCCACCCGGCCCAATGAAACCCGCAACCGCCTCAGCATCCTTTGCCTTATCGATTTGCGGCACACCTTTTGCGGCGATGTCTGAACCATGGGTCTGCGGATAGGGCGATGCGGCGACATCCGGAGGGACTACGGGACGCGGAATGTAGAGAGGCTGGTACAGATCCTGAATAAAGGAGATGGGCCTGCCCGAAACGAGCGATAGGTTAACTCCATTCCAGTCCTCTTCGGTCGTATTCTCGACGAGCGCCCAGCCCTGCAGATAGGAAGTACCCTTGGTTTTGCCTTCGCCATCGACTAAAAGCCGGTAACTCATTTTCCAGATCGGCGCTTCTGTCACATAACCCACGCGCACATCGCGCTT
>CAIXIX010000305.1 GCA_903919615.1 uncultured Chthonomonas sp. | reverse complement strand
CGGCGTCGGGTTGGAGCCGGATGTCTGCATCAGGTTGCCAAACGCATCGTATCGGCGTGTGTCTGTTACCGACTGCGACGAGTTAGTGATGTCTCTGTTGGAACCTATGGAGTCGCCATGATAGAAGGCACTGGTTCCCGAGCGGTTCTCGCTCAGGCCCGGCGTGTATACTGCCGATCCGTCCGAAAGCACCGGCGCTGCAGGCGCGTCGCCATCGGTGACGTAGTTGTGCGTACCGCCGGAATCCACCTTCTGGACCCGAAGATCGTTTCCATTATAAGCGAACGTGTTGGTTGCGCCGCCAGGGTAGGTTATGCCCGTTACACCGGTTCTCGTAATCGTAGCTGAGATGCGTAACTGCAGGTGTTCCAGAACCGACCGAGATCGCCTTACAGTACCGAAAGTGCGACTGAGCGAATTTCTCTTCCGATTTGATAAATATTCTTCTTCATCAGTAACGGTATGTCGGTCTAACCAATTCTATCGCCGATGTATCCGAACTAGACGCCGGACGCAATAGCTCTCGCCTCGCAGAGTATGCTTCCAGCCGTGCCTGTAGTGATGGTAGTACCCTTTTGCAGGCAAGGATAAGATTGCCCTGTAAGACAGTAGGTTCGGGTAGCGTAGAGCTCGCGAGCTTCTCTATATCTCTCGAAACAGCCGCGATGCACTGGTCCGAAAATATTCTCGGCGCTGCGTCAACGATCGCGACAAGCAGATCACCACGCAACTTCAGCTTTCCACCTACTAAACCTGGGCCGACACGGTCATCACAATCGAGGATAAGCGTGTGCCGGATTAATCGCGCAAGCCCGTCGTAAGTGCCCGCATAGGTTGGAACAGTGGGACCTGAGTTAAGCATGCGCAACAACAGGTTAGCCGCTGTGGCCGAGACCACGGCATCAGGATGATCGATCAACTCAACCAACTCGTGTGTATTTTGCGGTTGATGCAATTTCGCGACGAATTCTTGAAACCGTTCATCTCTACGCACCCTCCGTACAACGAATCTGTCGATAGCCCAGTTAGCCCAATAAAGGCCACCAAGCATGTCCATGAAAATATGCCTACCGTGGAACAATTCGCTCTTGAAGATATATACGGCAATCGCACTTACAAAGAGCCCAACGCCCAACAGTCGTAAACCGACAATCGCCCGTTTGTAGAAGTTCCTTTGCGCCACCATTTGCAAGAGCAAATCAGTGATTGTCTCGTGGTCACTGGGGGGCACGCTGACCGGTTCGGAAGTTGTCAATATATTTGGGCCACCTTGTAATATTCCGCAAGCGCCGCCTGTGTGCCGGCATCGATCCTCCAGATTAGATAGGGCCAGGTCGCATGATTGCTCTAAAGACTTCCTTTGCTTCCCTTCGAATTTTGTCAAAGATGTCTTGAATTTAACGATCCACTGCCGTGTCTCATCTAATTCTGACCTTTCAGCGCTGTACAGAATCATGGGCAGGACTACGCGAACTAGGTCACTGAAATACAGGAACGAACCGGATTCTGGATCGGCACCAATGGGCGCGTCATCGCAATTGAACTGCAGGACATCCATAAGCCCCATCAAGACGTGAATGTTCCTCGCCGTAGAATTTTCATCGGCAGCGCGAACTGATGTTATAAATAACAGTTCGCATGCTGTTTCTCTAATGGCTTTGTCCGAAGTCCTGATTAGATTTACGACGTGTTCGAAGTATATCGTGTCGTCCATTTTGGCCAAACATGCGCGCCATTGAGATAGCGGCCACAAAATGTCTCGACACAAGGAACCAACTGCAAAAGAAAGGCCTAGCGTCTCAAGACCGATCCACGGCGAGATCCTATCTTGATGGAGGAAGACATGGGCCACAGGGGCAAGTACGCTTAAACCCATTGTTGCTCGGTCGATGTAACTGACGTACCGGCGGCACTTCTGTACGTGATGACGAGACAACTCTTTGATGTCGAGTTTTACCGCCTCGAAAGAAGTTAGGTCATGACGATATTGCAGATCATCTTTGGTGCGATTCTGAACGATAGTCTCAACATCAGATCGCGTCGTCAATTCGGGTTCATTCGAACCCAGGATAGTTGTGTTCGACAGCAGATTCATTCAGAGCTCCCGGGTTAATAACGTAAGTCGCTATCAATTGGATTATTGCGAACATGTCGCAGTTAAAATCAGGGAATGTGGGTGCGGGCTCGGCTCGATCCCGCATCAGGCTGAATTAGGAGTATCAGCCTGATGCGAATTTGAGCCGCGTTACAAGCTATCTTCTACCGCAGCAACAATTTTGGCCAGGACACCGACACCTCCAAGAGTAGTCCCAACCGAACCCAGGATTTGACCAACTGAAGCGCCACCTCCACCTTTGGGAAGCTGAATCGGAGTTGGTATCTGAAATCCCCAGCCTGGCGCCAACGGCAAACCCTTTCCAGTTGTGACCCCGGTTGGCCCGGTAGAGACAGTTAACAGACCGCCACCGAGTTTTACGAGACGATCCCCATTGTCATCGGTCCGTTTTGCTATTATCTGCCAGTCGTCATGGTTGAAGTGAAAGTTGTACCCAGAACCGCCATTTGTGATCCATCCCCCAATATCGATACTCATGTGCCCACTCGGGTCCACCGCATTCACCGGATCGTGCTCGCAGTACAGATACGGTTTCTGATCCAGATAGGTGTCTCTCGACGTGAATGTTCCGGTCTGCGGATCGTAGTACCGGCAGCCACAAACAGGGAATAGGGACCAGGGAACAGGGAATAGTCCTTCTTGCTCAGTAGCTGGTTCTTATTCTAAATTAGCCGTTGCCAACCGAAGCTGCATTTCTCTCATCCCTGTGTCCCTCATCCCTGCCCTTTGCCGAAGGCATCGGCGTTGAGCGCGAAAGTAACCGCCTGGCTGCCTCTGGTTTCGGCGCGGGCAGAGCCGAGACCGTCGCACAGCGGATACTCTCCGTCCTTGCGCAGCAACGCATTGCCATAGCTGTACGTCGCAGTTGATGTCGAACCCTGTGTTTCAAGAAGCACCGAATCACTGGCATACTGGAACGCGGTCGTCGTTCCAGATGCGGTTCTGCTTACCCTGCGGCCCGCGGCATCGTAGGCAAAGCTCGTTTTGTTCGAGCCCTGCGTGATGCTTGTCACCTGGCCATCGTAGTCGTACGCCAGCGTGTAAGCTGTACCTGCAAGCGTTCTCCCGGTCTGTTCACCGTTT
>CAIXIX010000304.1 GCA_903919615.1 uncultured Chthonomonas sp. | reverse complement strand
GGGACAAGGGAAGAGTGTGCGGCTGATCACTGGTTCCTCATCCCTCGTGCCTGTCCCGTGTTTTTGTTTCGGCTTTGCGTGCTCTGAAAGTATCTGCCCGGCCGATTTGTGAGGAGGAGCTGGTGGAGTTTTCGAATCAGAGTTTGATGCGTGGTTTGCGCGTTGTGGTTCTCGAAGATTGCCAAATTCGCGAAGATTGCCAACTTGGTGTGTGAATGCCGATGGCAATCTTCAGCCGGACAGATGTAGCACAGGTCCCCCGTGATGCCTCCGACTATACCGTCGTTGTATCTTTTCTGCAGGGCATTTGTTGAAAGGCAGGGGATTTATGCCATGTGTCTGTTTTCAACGACTCCCGCATCTGCTGGTTGCTAACACCGCCAACATGTTGTGTGATGAGAATTGGCGGAGATAGGCGGGAGTTTAGCTCTTAAGCTCCGGCAGTTAGTTTATGGCTGGCTTGCCCTCGCGGCGTTCAGGGTTATTACTTGGGTGCCGGTGGGCAGTTTATATATTCCATCGTTGGCTGCACATACAGATACGAGGACTTGCACCAAGATTGCGATTATGTTATAAAGTGCTTGTTAATGTTGCCATGGATGTGCAGTTTGGGTTGGCCCGAGATTGGGACGTATGTACAGTCGTGAGGGAGACAGGCGGTGCGGTTAAGTGCAAACACAATTGCATACCGAGCGTGGAACGCGTCGATGTTGCGACAGCGGGTGTCCGCGTCGTTTGCACAACGGAGTCGTGTGCTCGCTTCGGCCACAAGCTCGGCACTAAACCTCGCTTTTTGAGCTGCGTGAGCGAGAAAAGGAAGATGGACGAATGGAGACATTCGCCTGGGTTTCGGGCGCATTCGTTGTTGGACCAACAGTTCGCCTTCGCGCTCCGTTATCCTCTAGCGCGTCTGGACGACTGCTCGGACCACCGACCGGGCACTGGGTGCATTACACTGTTATAATGTGGGACCTGTTTCGGATGGTGCCGGTCCAACGCGTCTATTCGGTCAATATCGATACTGGCCAAGTTGTCGACTCGGTCCAACAGCCCAACGACCTGCCGGATCCATTTTTCTTTTACGTTGTGCATAATTACCCAGTCGCTATTTCGCAGGCTCCAAAATGAGACTTTTAGCTAACGACGCCTAACGCCGAGCGCGGGCTGACGCTGGTACGTCGATCCTTGGGGGAATCCATGCAAAAGACCAACACTATAGTGTTGTCGATCACATTGGCTCTGCTTGGCTGTTCTGCAGTGCAGGACGCAGGTATTGCGGAAACGCTCCCCAGTATTGCAAAATCTTCGTGGTTGGGTAACTTTGATTCGATGGGGGAACGCGGGTGGCCATCTGCTCGCGGCGTGGTTACGTTCCGAGTTGCAGGTGCTAGTGGGCTGGCACTAAGCCCCTCTGGACGCTTTCTCGCTATTAAATCGCGAGTTCGTGGACGCTATGCCCTTGCACTGTGGAGTGTTGTGAAACGTCAGAGGATATGGAGGCGATTAACGTTCGGTGTGCCGGCTTCCTTCGGCGTAAGCGATTGTGGCCAAGTCGCCTCTGTTGAATATAACCCAACTGGGCTCTACATCGCCGAGCCGCTGATTGAAGGATCATCTGTTGTTATTGTCTATTCAAATGCGGGTAAGCAAATCGCACGTATAAAACACTACCCAGCGCTTTCGTACGGCGTCCAATTCTCTGCTGACAATAAGTGCCTATTTATTGGCGATTCTTACAGCGGCAATACCAAGGGGCAGTGTGTAAACATGTACCACGTGCATGATTGGAAACAGGTTAGACGATTTACAGGCTTTGAGTGGGGACATGTCGCTGATATTGCTATTAGCAATGATGGCTCAAGAGTTGCCGCTGCCACTATTGCGGGCGAATCGCTTGAGGGAGAGCTTTGCATTTGGAGAATTTCGACTGGATCGGTTGAATATTCATCTCGCGAGAAAAGCGATATCATTGCCAGCGAGATCCAACGGCCAGTCAGCTTTCTCTCGGACCAACATTTGCTCTGTGGTAATCACATATTAAACATCATTAAGGCTGGCGCAACCCCAATCATATCTAAAGTGATGAATTCCCCAGGAAAACTGATTGGAGGCTGTAGCGTAGGTAAACGAAGATATCTGATTCGTATGGATAAACGTGACATGCGCATTACACGAATCTCGACAGCCGGTGGTTCAACACCGGAGGTAATGCTGCAAATATCCGCTTCTCCAACTTACACCAGCTGCGCTCGAACTCGATGTGTTGTCGCGTTTGCCGCTAGAAAGCACGTAGAAGTCGTTTATATGCCATAGCGTAAACAAACCGCTGTGACTGGCAGCAATTCAGGAATCCAACGACTGAAAATCAGATTGCAAACGAGACCTCTGACGCAGCGCCCAACATCAATCTGTAGTACTCGGACAACACAGGAACGCGGCATTGACGAACTGTGTTATTCCTAGACTGTGCGTTTTCGTTGGGCGCAGCGAGAGACTGAACCAATGGCCGCGCGGTGGCAGGTGTGACGGGCCCCTCGTTGGGCAGTGCACGACGTTGCAGGACATAGGCGGAATAACGAGCTACGCTTTCGACGCGCAATCGCAGAACATCCAGATAGTAAATCCTCTGAATGAGACGACGACTGTGCAGTGGGACGCATTAGGCAGAGAGTATCACCCGGCTCTCGCGAACGGCGTGGTGTTTGAGGTTGTCGCAGCAAGCTGCTCCTTAAATCATGCCCGTGTTCTCTGCGCATGCCGATGCGCAGCGAGGGAGAAGTGCGAAAGAGCCCAGAACAATGTCTAATATACCAAAAGTTAATTTATGTATAATCGTCGTGTCGTGTGCAGCCGTGTTAGTGTCGTGCTCCTCGTCCCGAAGCCCGCAGGCATCGGCCAAGATAGCGCAATTCCAGTTGTCTAAGGTCGCGCACATGATGCCAACGCTGTCATCCAAACCGACATTCGGCGGCGACAATACTACTGAGTGGTACATCGAGGAGCATGTTCCCACTGAAATGTCCTGGCGAGACGCAATAAAATGGGTCCAACAGAACGCAAGGCTGGCCGGCTGGGAAACCCTAAAAAGGGATGACAAAAAGTGGAAAAAGGAGTGGGATCGGGACTGGTACAATCAGTGTTTTAAGCGTGGTGATATATACTACGAGGTTACGATCAGCGTCCTTGACCAGCAGAAATCCATTGCACAGTGCGCCTATGCGCGCATGTGCCCCGGCGTCCGCAGAGGGTTATTTGTTGACCACGCTAGTAAATCTGATGGCGCGGTCATCCCTCCGGGCGTGCAATGGGGCCATACTACCGATTCCGACTGACTCGACCTTTTCGATCAGACGGAAGCAATGACGTCAACATTCGGCAGCAATGTGCTGAACAGTAATGCAAGGGGCTTGCCAATGGCTACCAGTGAAGCGCTCGTTCAGGTATCCATTTGCGCGTGGAAGCCTGCCTTACATTCTAATGGTGACTTTAAAGATCGTTTAAGTGAACACATCGAATATGAATGGTGCTATAAGCTGTCGTGATTTGATGCCATAATCAGCATTCCGGATAACGGCTCTGCAGCACCGTTTGCTCACAGCAGTTCGCAGGCGAATCCTCGCGATCTAATTTGCTGACGAATGAACGAGATGGGATGATAAGATGCGCAACCACGGCTCGCTGGTAGGTGCGGTAACTCGCGTAATATTTCTGCTCGCAAATATTGTCGCTACCGTTACGATCGCGGCAAGCGAGCCGACTGGCTCCGCAGTGAGGATAACTGAAATCAGGCAAGACTGGGGCGACCTTTTTTGGCTGACACACGATCGGTTGATTTTCTGGAGCTACGATTCGCCGGGCGGGGTCGTGTCACGCTCAAAGCTCACGCTTGATACCATTTTTGACTGTAAGTCCAAAAGGGCATCGCGAAACCTGTACCAGACTTGGCGGAGGAATGTCCGTCATGACGTTAGCTATATTGATCCAACGGGCGAATGGTGTCTCGACTATGATGATCAGTACTGGTACGTCGTTGAGATTGCGGGGCATCGACGATTTCGCGGGCCGAAATTTACGCGGGACGGTTATCAGGGGGTTGCTTGGTTTCCAGACGCAAAGCGGTGGGCCATCCTTCAGGGAACCGATAAGCCAACTCGTGTAGATATCTTTGAGATTTTCGGCACTGCACCAACACGCTCAATACCGCTAGACCGGTTTGGCGACGGTAGTTGGAGTTTTGACATAACTCCAGCAGGTAATGCTCTTATATGGAGGTTCTTTGGCGAGAATTACTATGGTGAATTTGCCGAAGTTGATCTTAGTTCACCACGGCGCCCATACAAGTTATCAACGATCCAGGATCTCGGTTTTGTTTTCCAGGATGCATTTGGGCTTGAATGGGCCAAGCACTTGCATGTTTCTCAGGATAGTGAGGCTGTGATGTCTTATTCAAAGGACCAGATTGCCTGGGCTATTGTTTCCGTGGAACAACCGCGTGGAAAAGTGTTGGGTGTTCCGATGCCGTCCAAAAGGGCACGGGCAAAAACTAAGTATAAGTGGGTATCGATTTACACATCTGACATAAATGGCAACAATCTCCATAGTGTCGGGATTATTCCTTGGGAGCGGGACTTCACGCGGAGTCCGGTGATAGCTCTTAGCTGGCGCCCAGGCGATAGCGAGCTGAGCTTCGAGTATCGCCGGGCGTTGTATTCGGTCCCAGTCGCACAAAGGTGATCGGAATTAGCAACATTGGCCCGGCAAGAATGAGCAAAACACATAGCGGCGTAGGCTTTATCGAGCCCGATGGCAGCGGTAGCGGAATCAAATGCGATTGCAAGATACGACAGCGGATCATCGGGCGGATCAAAGAATGTCTGGTAGACGTCGAAACAGCGAGGGCCGGCGCTCGCAGGTATTTGCGTGCAGCCTTCGGGTCAAAACCGCTAAGCTCGCTGATTTGGCAGATGGTCAACCCCTGCCGCTTTAGTTCACATACATATTCCACG
>CAIXIX010000303.1 GCA_903919615.1 uncultured Chthonomonas sp. | reverse complement strand
CGCAGGCCCTCGTATGCGATGCAATGCTGCGGATCGCCTTTCCAGAACCCGCTCGACTGATTATCGGCCGGCAGCTCACCCGGATAAAAGAGACGGGCGTTGTTCGCCACATTCAGCATCCATTTGCCGATTGCACATGCATACCGCGTGTCGTACCGGACGATTGGTACAAGCGCTCCTGCCTGCGAGAATGTGTTCATCGCAAACGCATATCCGCCCCGATTGTCTACGGACCCCATTAATCCATCACAATCGTACCCATTCCAGTTGCCCAGACATGCTGCCCAGCCACCGCGCGTATCGCTGATGTCGAAACACCAATTAAGTAGTTTCTCTACGTTGTAGGTCCGACCTAATTCTGCATTCATTTTCGCCGCCGTAATCACACCATAGGGCAGCATATTTTCATAGTAGGGGTTAACGGTGCGCGTATCCAGAAAATGGAGGCATGCATCGACTGCATCCAGCCGATCCTGCTCCTTTAGCTGCGTCCATGCTGCATATTCCATCCACGCGATACCGCCTGAAGCATCCGGCTCCTTCCACTGGCCATTGTCCACAGCCTTACGTGCGCCAAAATCATAACCGGTATGACCTAGATTGCCGTTCATCGCGCTCACGGCTTCTGCCCATCTGGCAGACGTGTCTTTGACGATGCTTTGCAGTTCTGTCTCTTGAGGATATCTATCTGCCAAAGCATACAGGGCGATATGTGGGAAAATGTCGTACCAAAAAGAGCCTCCAGAGCCTGTATTCTGATTGTCCAGTACGAGATTGAGCCCGTTCTTCGTGTTGTAGAAGGCAGAGCACATCTTTACATAGTTGTAATCCTGCTTTCGCTTATCGATGCCTGCGACGGTTGCCCCTAGAACAGCCCCAATACAGGTGACGCCTTCCTGACCGCCGTGCTTCTCTCGCTCATCCCCAACATAGCTCGGCAAGCCGAAAGTAGGCTCCGGTTCATTAACATGGCCGTTGTCTATCCACGCCAGCGGCAGGAACTCGCCGGATGCCTTCAGATTGAAAGCGAGCTGATCGAACTGTTTCGCCTTTTGAACCCAATCGATCACCTTAAATGGCTTCGGGACGAAAGGCATCATATCGATCGATTGTAACGATATCTGTCCTGGCACAGGCTTGACGGCCGAGATTTTCTGTGCAGTAGTAAACTGTAGGTTTCCAAAATCCACAAAATCGCCCGCATTGCCTTCGAGGCCAAGCTGAATCATAACTGGGTGTCTCACTTCGTCGTCTCCGGTAGCCAGGCTCAGCATGCGCGGATCCAATGCAATCGTTGCCTCTCCAGATTTAGTTCTGCCTTCAAAAACGGTGCAATTCTGTTTCGCGCCAGGCGCGCGCAACTCACCGTACAGCCGCATCAGCCATCGGCCGGGGCCCTTGATGCCATCGACACGCAGCGTAACGCTGCGCACATGGAAAGGCAGTACAATGTCACTGGTTCCAGCGATAGCCCACGTTCTGCCCTTTTCTATCTCAACATGAAGCCCCGAAGCGCTGGTCTTAACAATGCCATCGTTCATGGCAATGCTCCATACGGCCGGATCCGTCAGCATCCTCGGTTTCCAGGCCCTGTCGGGCGGTGCGGCGCTTGCTATAGAACAACTTCCGATGAAGAAAACTGCGGCAAATAAGGCCAATTCTCGAACCTTCATAGTGACAACCTCGGCGGTGCACTTTTATCTAAGACTAATATGCTTACTCATTCGCTGAACCGGAGATCTCTCCCTTCATCGAGTCGTTTCGATCCCTTCATGCGCATGCCATAATAACCTCTGGTAACGGTAAATGGACCTCTAACGGCTAGCAAGCCGAGGAAAGAAAGGTATTCAATGTCATCACGACGCCCGACAACGGGATTCACTCTAATTGAACTACTCGTAGTTATAGCCATAATCGCGATACTCGCTGCAATCCTGTTCCCGGTGTTTGCGCGTGCCAGGGAAAGCGCCCGGCGAAGCTCGTGCCTTTCCAACATAAAACAGACGAACACCGCAAACCTGATGTACGTCCAGGACTATGATGAATCCCTGCCGACCTTCACACGAGACTACAGCACGAGCCCGGCAACTACCAACGACTTTGCTCTGCTGCTTCAGCCTTACATCAAGAACACCCAGATTTTCTACTGCCCGGATCGTAACCAGACCGGATGCTATGCCAACGCAAGTTTGAAGTGCATGGGCATTGGATATAACTGGGGACCTTTGCAGTTTGATGGCGGTGGCCTGGTAGGTGCTCAAGTCACAACCGGGTCCATAGCAATGAGTACTGGCATCTCGCTCGCAGCCATCGTTTCACCGGCCGACACATTTGCCTTTGGCGACAGCATGGACACTCCGTTCTACACCATTACGGCAAATTCAATTATCTCTTACTGGACTGGCTCGTCCAACAGCGCCCTCGTTCACTCAGGCATGTTTAACATGGCCTATACAGATGGGCACGCCAAGAGCATGAACTGGCACGTTGGCAAGAGCGGGACAATTGGTGTGTTTGCCGCGCCTAGAAATGGCTCAGACCAGTCTAGATGGTGCGCAGACCCGAATGCAACCGTTACGTACAGTGGTGGCAGCCTGCCATGCGGACAGGTAATTCCGACGATAGTAAATGCCGGCGTCACGTGGTACAGTGACTAATAATACAGTCCAAACGCTGTAATACAAAAAATAGTAAGTTGCGAACACGTACTGGCAGCACATTGCAGTGCAGCCAGTATGTGCTTGCGCAGTGAGAACGGCTATGGTAGAACGGTACGATCTCTCGCAATGCGAATGGAAGCTCTCCGGCTGGACCCCCTGGCTTTGGAAGCTGATCCGGTCTTTAGAGACAGGAGATGCCGCAGCTGCCGAGATATTGCCGGTGCCAGCGAAAGTGCCAGGTTCGGTGCAGGCTGCTCTGCGCTGCTCAGGATTACTGCCAGATTGGAACCTGCCAGACGCTTCCCGTGAATGCGAGTGGGTTGAGCACCGTCACTGGATTTTCGAAACATCGCTTCCAAACGAGTGGTTCTTGTCTAATCGTAAGCTTACTCTCCATTGCAATGGCCTTGATTACAGCGGCTGGATTTACCTTGATGGGATCGAGATTGGTGCGTTCGTCGGTACGCATATTCCGTTCACTTTCGAGCTCTCTGGCGTTCAATCCGATACGCTACATCTTCTCCAGATCGTCTTCGATCTTCCTCCGCGTTGGCTCGGACAGTTTGGATACACCTCAAATGTTCGTGAATATAAGGCACGTTTCAACTATTCCTGGGACTGGGTGCCGAGAATTGTCCAGATAGGCATCTGGGATGATATCTTCATTGAATCGTCTGATGGAGCATCCATTAATGAGATCGTGTGCCGCACCGATCTGGAGGTCGAAACTGGCCTCGGATCGCTCAGTCTGAATGGACGGGTTACCGGACCGTCAAATGTCAGAGTACGAATGTCGCTACTCTCCGAAAATGGGCATATTTTAAGAAGAGACTTGATCGCCACGGGTAGCTTATATAGCGGCATTATCTGGTCAGATCTTATGGTGTCAGCGTGGCAGCCGAACGGTCGCGGCGATCATGCGCTCTACACGGTTCAAGTGGACTTGCTGGATGCAGATGGAGTCGTTTTAGATGTCTGGCAGCATCGGGTCGGTTTCCGACATATTGAGTGGAGGAGTTGCGATGATGCTCCCGAAGGCGCAGACCCCTGGATATGCGTTGTAAATGGCGAACCCCTTTTTTTACAGGGAGTGAACTGCCCGCCCATGCTCCCGAACTTTGCAGATACGACAGAAGAGACATATCGCAGCCGCCTGGAACTCTACCAGGCGCTCGGGCTCAATATACTTCGCATCAACGGATGCGGTTTTCTGGAGAAGCAGATCTTCTACGACATCTGCGATGAACTGGGGCTTTTCGTGTGGCAGGATGCACCACTCTCATCGTCGGGCATTGACAATGTCCCTCCGGACGACGAAGCATCCATCGCATCCCTGCGCGATATCCTGAAATCGTATATAGATCGCCGCGGTCATCACGCGTGTCTACTGTTGTGGTGTGGCGGAAATGAGCTGTACGATCGTGCGCCTGAGGGCTACGGCGTGCCGATGACGACAGAGCATCCACTCATTCGGGCAATGGCAGACGTCGTGATGAAACACGACCCTGGCCGGCGGTTTGTAACAACGACCGCTACCGGCCCACGCTTCTATGCGGATCCAAAGGACTTCGGCAAAGGCCTGCACTGGAACACACATGGCCCGTGGAAGCTGGACGGCACGATGGCGGACTGGGAGGCATACTGGAACGCCGACGACTCGCTGTTTCGCGCGGAAAGTGGCGCTCCGGGAGCTTGCGATGCCGATATTATCCGTCAGTACGCGGGATCGTTCGATCCGCTGCCCGTTTCACCCTCCAACCCAGTATGGCGTCGCCCCCTTACCTGGTGGATCGAGATTGACGCTTTCATCAAAGAGCACCATCGCGACCCAATATCACTGGAAGAGTACGTCGATTGGAGCCAGCAGCGACAGGCGGAAGCGCTACGCATAGCGGTATCCGCTTGCAAAACCCGCTTCCCAAAGTGTGGTGGAATGATCATATGGTGCGGCCACGACTGTTATCCCTGCAGCTCAAACACAAGCTTGATCGATTTTCATAATCGGCCCAAGCTTGCAGCGCTTGCGGTATCTAAAGTGTGGCTTCGGAGCGCGGGAGGCAATGAGACATGACTGATTTTGCATCGAAGAGCAGGATCATCGTCGCCGCAATTGCTGGTGTTACAGCCGTTACCTGCGTCACTATTCTCACTGGCGCTTATACTCGGACACGCAGGGCAGGCGAACTCATCCGGGTAACGGGATCCGCGCATCGGACAATACGATCCGACTACATAGTGTGGGAGTGCACCGTAACGGAAGAAAGCCCTACGGTTTCTTTGGCTTTCAACCACCTCCACTCCGATATTGAGCGCACAGTTACGTACCTGACAAAGAAGGGCATCGCTTCTAACGAGGTTTGGCAGATGCCTGTCAGTACGACCGAGCTTCATCCGCCAGTAACTCAACCAAATGTTAGCATTGACAGTTCAGTCAGACGTCCGGTGTCGGGGTATCGTCTCACTCAGTCTGTGCAAGTACGATCGAAGGCGGTTGAACACGTCGATGAAATCGCAAGAACCAGTACCGAGCTAATGAGTTCAGGTATTCCAATCGAGTCCGCTTCACCTGAATTCCTTTACACAGGCTTAGACAAGCTAAAGCTCGATCTACTGAAAGAAGCGTCTGTGGATGCAAGGAACAAAGCGGAAGGGATAGCTCAAAGCTGCGGCAGCCATATCCGCGAACTCAGGTATGCGCGATCCGGCGTTACTCAGGTTGAAGCGCTGTCAGCTACCGACGGCGTTACCGATAGCGGAGCAAACGACACAACTTCGATCGACAAAAAAGTAACCGTAGTAGTTCGCGCGGACTTTGCCGTTCAGTGATTACGGAAGATATCATCACCCATCTTACACCCTCGTTAGCTTGATCGAAGCATAGTGGGTAAGCCGGTCTAGTGAAATATCTACGCCACCGCCAAACACTTCTGCTTTTGCCGGACGCGTTAGGTCCGGTGAGATGGTTTCGCATCGCACTTCGCTCCAACCAAGTGGCAGGGGAACGCTGAATCGGAGCAACGCTGTTGAACGGAGACTATCGACATCTAGATCGATATCGTAGTTCACAAGATCGATAAAGATACTGTCGGACTTCGAAGACTTCCAGGCGAAGGTCCCAACCGTTGAGGGCATTCGATCCACTACCAGCACACCAGATGTGCCCACACTCTCGGCCATGGAAGGCAGCAAATCTGCGCGCTTATCGATGTTAAGATAATATTGCTGACCGGGATTATCTCGATGGAATACAAGAACTCCCTTTCCGATGGCGTGTTTCGTTCTGTCCGCAGCATCGTTTGCAATACCGAGCCTCTGCAGGAACCCACCTTCTCTCCGCGCGAATCCATGCCCTGGCTCCTGCACCGAACCTGCCTCCCCAGAAACCACAAGTCTGCCTCCAGCCTTCAACCAGGCAACAATTGCGCTAATGGCCGCGTCGCTTAACGACAAAACGTGTGGCAGAACGAGCGCTCGCAGATTGGCGAGGTTCGCAGGAGTGATCTTCCAATCGGTAAGTGCGCGGTACGGAATGTGTGCATCAATGCATGCGGTGGCCCACCCATGATGGCCGAAGATATGCGGCTGATCGTCAATGTTGTTATAGCCGCCAGGCGTCATTTGGTAAAGCTGATTGTCGGGTGAGAACACCACGGCCACGTCGGACAGAGGAGTACGGCCTGCAAAAACCGGCTCGTTTTCGCGAATGAATCTATTCCACCACGCATGCCCATCTACAGTTCCGCAGACATCGTGATTGTCTGGCATGCATAGGAGGAATGCTCCGTTCGCGAAAGCCTCCGCGCAAAGCAGCTTGCCAAGCTCGGGCTTCTGCTGATACTTCGCATAAGAGGAGTTGAGGTAGTACCATGCTGCCGAGTATGGCCCCTTCTGATGCTCCAGAGCAGCGCGATACATGATCGCCATTTTGCCTTCGGGCGGGATAGTGATTCCGCGCGAACCCGATCCCATGTGCCAGCCCGGCGTCGTTTCGGTATTGATCATGTCCTGCCACTCGTCACGAACCCAGCCGAGACCGTACATTGGAACATCGTTGCCATTGATGCAGAAATCGGGCCTGCCCAGTGAGGTGGCTTCCGAGTGGATGGCCTTATAGAGCTCCTTAAGGCATGTCTGTGCATGTTGCTGGCGAAAGGCTTTGAAAGCGCACCATACAGGTTCGTCCAGCCATCTCGCATCTTTCCACGCAGCATCCGTAAGATCCGACGTGTTCTTTGCGCCGAACTCTTCCGCGCGTGCCTTGAGCGCCTCACGAACGTCGAACTTCTCCAGCGTAAGGCCAGCAGGCAGATTCATCGATTTCAGTTGAGGCCTGATGTGGGCATGGAAGAGCGACACAGACCATTCTCCGAACGCTTTTTGTACGGGCGGATAGCCGAAGTTATCCCATGGGGAGTAGTTATCACACCATACGCCATCGAGACCAGCAGCGACAATCTCTTTAATAGACCGCCGAACGTACTGTCTCCAGAACGGAGCCGAGAGATCCTTATGAACACTGATGACGCCGCAGTAGACAGTGTCGCCAGGCTTCTGCCCGGAAAGCGGAGCAACATCGTCTTTTCCCACGGTGGCCGGATAGAGACCTTGCAGCGGACCAACGGGTTTGCCTGACGTGGGATCAATGGTATTGACCTTCGCTGTTGCCTCCGGATTTATGTAGTTGGATCCATTGAGATCTTTTGAGCCGCAGGCGTCGTATATGCGATGGTTTACTGGTTCAATACGCCCAGGAATGGTGCCGATCGCAGGCCTTCCATCGGGGTAAGTCGGCGGGGATGTAAGCGGTCCAACTCGTGCGATCAGTGGCTTTACAAAATCCTCGTTGTCGACAAGGTTGTGAATGCCGACCCAGCGAATCGCATTTCCGCCCTTTGCATTTGGATCGGACCAATTCCAGTGGCTTCGCACAACGCGAGCAAGATCAGCTGCTCCCGGCTCAGTGCGCGCTTCAAAGGTGGAGTTTGGAAGCTGTTTAAACTCCGCGACATAGATCATACAGTCGCCAAAGCCTTCAATCCAGGTAATTGCGCGAGCGCCCTGAGCCTTGATCTTCGTTAGGGAATCAGCGTCTTCAATTCGCGATGTAAGCTGCCCGAACGGTCCCCAGGTCGGGTCCTTGGCATTTCCATGAATCACCATTCTAGCGCAGGAGCGCTTGAACTGATCAGGATCTTCGATCTGTGCGAACGTCGGAAATCGATACCACCAGTATTCGGGCGTATTCTCTCCGGTGTTCGGTTCGGCAACTTCACCTGGCGATCGAATGGCGATTATCTGTGCGGCAGCTACGGCAGAAACGCCAAGGAATGTTCGGCGGTTCATTGGCTTACCGCCGGTGTTGCGAGCTCTAACTCGTCTGTTCAATACGGTACCCACCTGTCACACATGCATGCGGGAGCCCTGATTAATCACACTGCCAGATGCAATGACTGGCGTTGCGCCGCCGAGTGCGCCTTCCAGCACAACATCGTCACCAATAATGGTGCGCTCATCGACGATTAAGTGGCTCAGTACAGCGCGCGCACCAATCGTGACGTTATCCAGGATGATGCAGTCGTTCAGGATCGCTCCGTGTCCGATTTTGACGTTGTAGCCGACCGAGGTGAGACCCCGGATGAGGACATCCTCTGCAATCGACTCGCTCGAGGCGATGGCGATATCGACTGTGTGCGTTTTCACAGAGCCATCTAAAATAGCTCGTGTTGCAGCGATAAGCTGCTCGGCGCGGCCGAGATCCATCCAGAATCCACCCGGAGAGAAGCCATAAATAGGGGCGCTCTCCGCTAGCAATTTCGGAAAAATGTCCCGCTCAACAGAGCTCTTAACCCCCGGCGGTATCGCTTGGATAAACTCCGGGCTGAAAACATAGAAACCCGCATTAATCAGATCCGTGCCGGTAATCGGGACGTTCTCTTGCTGTGCGAGGGCTTTCTTCTGCTCTTCAGTAGGTTCAACCCATGCCTTTACGCGGTTGGCATCATCCAACTTAAGCACTCCGAAGGGATTTGGGCTTGGGACTGGCTGAAGCGTAATCGTGGCCATCGCGCCTTTGCTCGCATGAAAATCGAGTACGGCACCAAGGTTATAGTCCGTTAGAACGTCGCCATTAAAAACGGCTACAGCCTCGCCCGGGAACAGGTCTGCTGCATTCCTGATGGCGCCTCCGGTTCCAAGCGGCGCGTCTTCGACGGCATACCGCATACGAACCCCAAAGCGGCTTCCATCACCAAAATGCTCCTGAATTAACTCCGCAAGAAAGTTGGTAGCGAAAACAATGTCATCGATCCTATGCTCTTTTAGCAGCGCAACCTGATACTCTAGCAGGGGACGATTAACGACGGGCACAAGTGGCTTGGGTCGATGGTACGTAAGCGGGCGGAGACGCGTTCCCTGCCCGCCTGCAATTATAATTCCCTTCAAAACACGGGTCCTTTCAAGAGCATCCTGGCTATTACCGGACGGTTTATGCTAACGCAGCATCGATTGCGGTGAGAGTATCCGCCGATAGTGTGACACCGGCAGCGCCAACATTATCTTCGACCTGCGAGGGCCGACTTGCGCCAATAATGACGCTAGAAACGTTCTTCTGCCTCAAACACCAGGCCAATGCGAGCTGAGCCATGCTCAATCCCTGGCCAGCCGCGATTGGCGCTAGATTCTGGATCTTCGCCAGTAATGCGTCGTCCAGTTTGCCCGAGTTCAGGAACATGTTCTGCTTGGGGTCTGCCGCACGGCTATCTGCAGGTATCGGCTGCCCCGGCAGGTATTTGCCGGTGAGCAGTCCCTGTGCGAGCGGACAAAATACGATCTGACCTATCCCGTTCTCTTCACTAGTCGGGATCACCTCGGCTTCGATCACTCTGTGGAGCATGTTGTACTGCGGCTGGCTTGATACGAAGCGGTCCAGATTATGTGCAGTCTGATAATCTACCGCCTCGGCAATCTGTACTGCGCTCCACTCGCTGAAGCCAACGTAGATAACTTTGCCCTGTGTTACGAGATCGTCAAGGGCT
>CAIXIX010000302.1 GCA_903919615.1 uncultured Chthonomonas sp. | reverse complement strand
CTGTAATTCCGGGGTAGCGCGTCCAATTGTGGTGGTATTAGTCCACAAAACTAACAGTGGCGCTGAAATCCACAGGGCGAGAAAAGGTTCTGCCGAGCGCAGTGAACCTGGAAACTCAACATTCAGAAGTATGCCTAATACAATCGCAATTAGAGTAATCCAACCCAGATGTAAGATAAATTTCGCTCTTTTTCCATCCATGGACACACGGTGAGCGTCCTGCGCCGTCTGCCATTCGAGCAGGTTCCTACGAGACACAGTTCTGCGGTAAATTACGCGTACAATGGCATCGCAGGTCGAGGCAGCTTGATGAGGCAGCAGAGCAGCAGCAACTGCCGCTCGAACGATGCTAGCACCTAGTTGGTGCCACAACCGAACATCGGCCCATGGGCTTGTAGCCAGGCGAATGATCAGCTCGATCAATGGCGGAACAAGAAGAACCAAACCGACAAACATACTTACATCATGCGGAGCTTCTGATAGGCACCAACCGACTGCAAGCAGCGCTATTGCGGATATTGGCAACAGGCTGCGCCGTAGATTATCTGCAATTTTCCATCGATTGAACGCCTTTAAAGGATTTATCCGCCGTACGTTGTCTGCAGCAGGGACGGTATTAAATAGCCAGTCGATGATCTGCCAGTCTCCACGCACCCAGCGATGCAGCCGCTTTGCATAGGAGAGATAGTCTGCAGGAAACAGATCCAACAGTTCTATATCGCTTGCCAGACCCACTCTTACGAAGGCTCCTTCGATCAGATCGTGGCTCAACAGATGATCGACGGGAAATGCTGTCGATAAGATCGCGTGAAAGGCTCTCAGATCATAGATGCCTTTCCCATGATAGCTGCCCTCACCAACCAGGTCTTGATTAACATCGGAACAGCGGTGCATATATGGGTCGGTGCCGCTTGCGTCGGTAAACAGCCGCGAGAAAACGGAAGCAGTGGCGCTCGGAAGGCTGGTACGTACGCTTGGCTGAATGATAGTGTATCCGCGCACGACCGAGCGCCCATCAGACGAGATCACGGGCCGATTCAGGGGATGCGCAAGCGTTTCGATTAGCTGCCGAGCCGTATCCCTTGGCAACTGCGTATCGGAGTCGAGCGTGATTACAAAGCGTATCCCCGTCAATCCGATAGGGTCCCCGACGCGGACTAGACTGTCAGCATCGGGAACTGAGTGGCCAAGAAGGAAGATGTTTAAGTCCTCAAGTTTGCCGCGTTTCCTCTCTCGGCCAATCCAGCGACCTTCACCTTCGCTCCATGAGCGTTTCCGATGAAACAGGTAGAAGTGGCCCGTTCCATGTCGAGCATTGAGCTCTTCGATTCCATGCACTACGACGTCAAGTCGCTCAACGTCCTCCGGCATCTCGCATCTCGGCGCGTCCGAGAAGTCACTGAGGAGTCCGAAACAGAGATTTGCGTCCGGATTTGCAAGGTACCGAACCTCAAGATTCTCGACCTCTTTACATATGCTCTCTGGGGTGAGAAGCATCATCGGCACGACGACCAGCGTGCGGCACTCGTCCGGGACGCCCTCTATAAAGGACATTCGCGCGAGAAAAGCAGGTGGTATTTGCCGTGTGACAACGTAATTCGCAGCCTGTATTACCAGCTCACTCGCCGGGATGATCGCCAGCAGCCCAAGCAGAAGCAGCGCGATTGGCCTTGTTCCTGCTACTTCAGCAGCGGTGACGAACAATACAACACAAATAATAGTGAATATTGCGATACAAGACAAATAGATGGGTGCGGCATTGCGTTTTGCATTGCGTGATAGTCGTTTGAGAGTTCTCGGCTTGCATCCGCACTGAAGTTCCAACGCATCCCGCCCATCGTCCACAAGATGGTATCCAACATGTTTCGTGAGCTCATCTGGACTTGACTCTGCTAACTGGATTGCGGTTCTTGCGACGTCGACTTCAGGGGTATGCGATCCTCTTGCGATCTCTTCTACTGCGCGTCTGTACTCGTCTCGTGTGGCAAAATCCATGCGCGGGTAGATGCCAGACGGGTCGGTTCTAAGTATGACATCGACGCAACACAGAGTTTCGAAGAGACCTCGCCAGTCTACCTGGGCAAGCTTTTGAAGGCTCGCTATTGCATGCGAAAGAGCTACCTGATCGGTGCTCTGATCTAGGTGTTCCTGCTGAATAACCCTTGCGAGCGGCGTACCGAGTCTGGCTTCCAGCCAGCGCTCAAGAGCCGGCAGCACGCTGTCCTCATCACAAAGGTAAGCCGTTAGCTGATCGGCCAGACATGCAGAAGGTTCGGGGTGCGCATGGGCGAGCGCCGTGAGGAACGGGGTCAGCCTCTCAGTATCCTGCCTCGCCGCAGTAAGCAGCCGATTGGCCCAGAGATCCGCCTGTTCGCGCTCACACTCATGCTTTTCTACATCCACTGCAAGCCGACGCACACACTCTATCAGCCGCAGCCGCAGCATTAGCGGTACCGCCCACAGCTCACCAATCGAGAGTGGGGATACCTCTTGAAAGGACTGAAGAAATGCGGTAACCCGCTCGGGATCAAATCTGAGGTCGGTCTCCATTATGAGTTCGGAGGCAATACTGTAGACACGTGGCAGCCCCGCCAGCGGCCCGTCTGCAACAACCGGCAACTCATCGTAATATCCGCGAGGAATATTGCGCAAGAAATCGTCAATATGCTCCTGAAGTATGTAGGCGTTATCTAGCAGCCATACCGCCGACATGGATGCAGGCTGTTCGGTATGCGCTCGTTCTGCGAGAGCCTGATGCACCTGCTTAAGGTCGCTTTCATTGGCTACCAGTCGTTGCAGCAGGGATTGTCGGCTCGCCAGGGCGGACTTTGTGGGCCGCAAACCTGCGGCAAGCGCGCCGGCCGTGCTGCGCATTGCCTCCAGTGTGATTGGCGGCAGATGGTGTATTGCATCCTGCTCAGTTGAAACATAAACATGTTTTGGGTGAAAAGCAAAAGTTATAGGTGGACTGCCGACATCGGTTCTCAGGATATCCTTAACACGCACAAGGTCCATCGGAGGGGCTTGCACATCGACTACGGTTTCGTTGCGAACCACCCAGTTCTGATACATTAGAATCAGGCGATTTGGAATGCGTCCTCTGGACACAACAATCGCGCCGTCACTGGAATGGTGGATTGATGCGGACCTGTTAAACTGCTGTTTGCGCAACTCTGCCAGGGCTGAATTGGCCACATCACGATCCTGATAAAAACCCATTACAATCCAACGCTCAGACACGGCGCCGTCACTTTCTCTGTATTGCATAGAAAAGCAGAAGCTACCAATCGTAGCGCTGCAAACGTAGATCTGCGGCGCCTCTCCCAGTAGAGAGAGACACCGCATTCAAGAATCAACTTTGACTTCTAGCGAAACCTAAAACGTAAGCGATGAAGCCGAAAGACCCGAAACTGCTGGCTACTGCATGCTTTTGACAGGCTGTCGCCTCCGCACTAGAGAGTGGGATCCGTCTCGTAGTGTTCTGTCACACCGAGGTGATTGGTGCTTTCAAGCTGTGCTTTTGCATCATTTATTTCGTCAATTGATCCATGCGCGAGAAGCACGTACCGACCCGCAGTTATATCGGATTCGTACTTTAGTACGCTATCCTTGTGTAACCCGGCGCCCACCAATCCGGCGCCAAGTGCACTAACCCCACCGACTACGACTGCTCCCTCGAGGGCTCCAACTATCCAGGCTACGAGTGGACCAGCCACAAGAATGGGGCCGACGCCTGGCACTACAAAGAATGCGCCGAACATAAAGCCCCACAAACCACCCCAGAAAGCTCCGGTCTTACCCCAGGACTTCATGCGGTCGCCGGTGTTGTAAAAGCCAACAACGTGTTCATCTGTTTCGTAATCTTTGCCGGCGATCGATAACTTCGTCATATCGAATCCGGATCTTTCGAGCTCCTTTACCGCCTCTTCCGCCTCAGTATGAGTGAGGTAAACAGCAACTGCGATATTGCGGTCGCCTCCGGAAACAAAATTCTGCTCGCTATGGACCGGCTTTACCAATGTTGTCATAAAGTTCTCCCTTGCATAAGCGCCATCTACGTTATTGAAATTTGTATCTGGCGCGCATGCCTTTCCGTCAGTCAGACGACTGAATTGAGCCTTTACTTGTTCCACGGCCTGCGTCGCCGAATGGCCACTGCCGCGGTTAGACAGCAGGCGATTACGGCGGCCGATGGCTCAGGAGTTGCGCCAGATGGCCTCGGGTCGACCGAGGTGCATCCGCCGCCGACGGTGTTATCATCCAGTGTGACGGCACCGGTATGCGCTTGAAAACTGCCGCATGGATCGTTGGCGCCGGTGTTCGCCGTTATACTAGCCTCAGCCAGGATATTTCCCTCAAAGGCCGTGGTCGTTCCCAAAGTTGCAGAACTGCCGACCTCCCAGTAGACATTTCCGCCCGCGGCCCCATTCTCAAGCAATACAGATGATGCGGATGCGGTGGTGAGGGTGCTGCCAATCTGAAAGTCGAATCGAGCATTGGGGTCGCCCTGTGCATTCAGCATAAGCGAGCCGGTCAGCTGAGCAGAACTGCTGAAGAAGTAGACTCCAGGAGTAAGGACGAGACCGCCAAGGTCCTGCCCGGTGAGCGACTGCGTCACAGTCTCACCCTTGATCGTGGTAAGTGCGCTGTACATATCCAGCTGCGCCTGGATAGCGGTGGCGTCATTGGAGTGCTGAGTACCGGACAGAATTATGCCGGGAGGGAAGCCTGTAATTGCGCTCCCACCACTTACGCCAACGTCGCCGGTAATAACCGAATTACCGGTATTCGTCACTGTTGAGCCTGCAAGAACTCCAAACTGGGAGGCAGTACCCAATACCTGGGCCTGGATGCTCGGACCATTGAGCGCAACAATTCCTAATACCAAACCGGCGCCTCGTGAAAGCCGAGACTGAAAAACTGGCATGGAGAACTTCATGTTTCCCCTCCTGTTTCAATACGAGGTAATGCATATGCGAGTGCTGCAGCGGAAGGTCATAAACCCTACTGCACGGTCGCGTCGACACTCCTTAGACCTGAAGCGCCGGTGCGTAACGAAGGCACGACGATCATTGTGTCTGTAATGTTCCTGTAACAATTAGAATCAACGGAGCTGCCAGAGGCCAACCACAATCATCAAAACGCCCGATAGAATTTGAGCATGCCGGCCGAGACGAGTAGCATAAAGGTGCTTCCCAACCAACGTGCCTGAGACGAGGCAGATAACATTAAACAAAACGGATAGCGCCGCCATCGCTGCTGGTTGAATATGAATTATCCCGGCGCTGATGCCACCGAATATATTGTTAATTGAGAGTGCAACGCCGAGTAATACAGCTTCCCGCAGGTCGATCGTTCGAGACTTATCAACGTCTGCGGATTGAGGATTCTCAAGAACTTTCAGGGGAGAAACATCGCTATTCGCATCGGCAGACTCCAAACTTCTTGCGCCGCGAATTAATGGCGCCAGAATCCAGAGGCCAATACCCGAGAAGACAATTGCCCCAATTATTTGTGCCACATTCTCAGGAAGATACCGTGAGATGCCGCTGCCAACAGCAACGGCGCTCCAGGTGATCGCCAGCATGACCGTACAGATACATAGATGCGACGCGAGACGAATCCGAATTCCACCCAGCCCGTAGATAACCCCAACGCCAAGACTATCCAGGCTTGTTGAGATCGCGAGAACAAACAGCATAACTAACTGCATAGCAGCCTTCGATGTATCCGGCTGTGCCGCAGCCTGTTCATTTGTTGAAGATAACGGCTATCGTGAGATAGTCTCGATATGATGTCGTTCGTTCAGCGCCTTCATCTCCTGATGCTGCCTTTCACGCTGGCGGTGAGCGCGCTGTTGATTTTTATGAGACACCCATGTGGCCACGGAGGCTACCCCGGCAAGCACCAATGTTGCAATTTCTATCTCAACGACTAATGATATTGGATCCATGATTCCCCCTTTAATGCTTTGGCGTTATGCCGGATTGCATACGAGTACCACAACGCAATGCGCAGCAAGCGGCGCCACTACCGTTGGAGGTTTTGATTTAGGCCGTTTGACTTCGAACTCGATACACCACACGTCGCGTCAGCCCCCCGGCCACTCGTCCAGCAAAAGTAATTTGCTTTCCCATTTCCTTTACCATTGGAGCCTTCGTCTCGATGGAGGCACATGCGGCGCTTGTACTGTCATGACATAACCGTGACAACGTACTGATATCAACATGCAACTGCTCTGGATGAAGTTTTACTGAACGGTAGAGCTTCGAAAGCACGGGTTGCGGACAGTGATTTATCGCCTGCCGGATACTGAACATAAGCAGCAGAATCCAATCGATCTGTCCGATTATGGGAACAACGTTCATCACAAAGTGAGCTGGTGAGACGATGTAGACCACGGTTGCGTAGAGCCATGCTCGGTGAACAACGGGTATCGTAGGCTCAAACGCTAGCGCCCACGACAACTTCACGTACGCCGGGAGCCTCTTGCCTATCGGGATCAACTGGGCCACGACCTGCTTGTAAGTGGGCATGGCCACCTTCGTAGTGCTCTTCATGTTTTTCCGTTTCTTGCAATGTGCCGGCAGGGCTTATACAACTTACAGGTGGCGGCTCGGTCACATTGCGCGTTTCTCGTGGAAACATTGGTCTCAAGGCGTTTAGACCGGTTATTACGGTAGTTCCGTTGTTTATCAGCGTGGAAATCAGTGGGCTCGATAGTCCGACTGCTGCTGCTGCAATTCCAACAACCGTGGGACCGACAATGATATCGACATTCTGTTTGAGAATCGCAATCGCTCTGCGAGATAGATCGATTGCAAGCGGTAATCCAAGCAGGTTTCCGTCCAGCAAGATAACATCTGCCGTCTCTTTGGCAACATCCGCAGCATCTCTAAGCGATATTCCGACGTCAGCGCGTGTGAATGCCGGAGAATCGTTAATGCCATCCCCAACAACAGCAACCTTATAGCCTTCTGAGCGCAACATGTCCACTACTTCGGCCTTTTGCTCCGGAAATGCGTCCGCAATGATATCTGTAATGCCTAGCTGTGCCGCTATCGCCTCTGCCGCGCGGCAGTTATCGCCGGTGAGCATGACTACGCGTTTGATGCCTCGCTCGCGTAAGGAGCGGATCACTTCTGCGCTTTCGGCTCGCGGAGGATCGGTATAAGCCACCAACCCGATTAGTCGCCGGTTCATCGCGCAGAAAACGATGGAACAGGCGCTTGCAAAGCACCTATCTACCAGTGGTGCGGCGCGCTGCAGATCG
Source organism: uncultured Chthonomonas sp. (assembly GCA_903919615.1). Taxonomy (GTDB): domain Bacteria; phylum Armatimonadota; class Chthonomonadetes; order Chthonomonadales; family Chthonomonadaceae; genus CAIXIX01. The sequence continues at coordinate 6,059 of CAIXIX010000302.1, read as the reverse complement.
ATCTCGAGCTCTTGCATGTACTTCTGACTGCCAACATGCAGGGTCTGCCCTTGAACTTTGGACGCGACCCCCTTACCCATTACATATTCCATCGAATCGAGCAGCGGTATCTTTAGTCCTCGCGCTAAGGCTGCATCAACGATAGCCTTCGCTGCAGGGTGTTTCAGGTTTGCCTCGGCCGCTGCCGCCCATCGCAAAACCTGATCTCCGTTCAGCTCGGCTACAGTCGGCAGTATCTCCGTCACAACAGGCGAGCCCAGCGTAAGCGTGCCCGTTTTATCGAACACGATCGCATCAACATCGGCAAGGTTTTCCATCGCCTTGCCACCTTTAATGAAGATTCCCTGCTTTGCAGCGCCAGTCATTGCACTCAGAATCGTCGTTGGTGCAGAAACGCGGATGCCGGTAACAAAATCTAGAATTAAGATTGAAGCAAGCCGCGCCAGATCACCGCTGAACAGGAACACACCTCCAGCCAGTGCAAAAATAGCGGGAACAAGCCGGTCGCCGATTTTCGCAGCATAGTTGGACACTCGTGTATCGGAGAGCGGTGCATTCTCAATCATCTCGACAACGCGGCCCGCACGCGTCTTTGAACCGATATGCTCCACTTGTATGCGCAGTTGGCCGTCGACTACCAGGGTCAAGGCAAATACGGCATCGCCTACCGTCTTCGCTACTGGCTGAGATTCACCAGTAAGCAGTTTCTGATCCAGGAGCGCATGCCCATCAAGTACAATGCCATCCACTGGAACCTGGTCGCCGGGGTATGTAACAACAATATCGCCGGGCTGAAGCCGATCCAACGGCAGGGATAAAACCGTTCCATTACACTCTACCCATGCTGATTGTCCGTCTATGGACATCAACTCTGATATCGCCTTACGGGACCGACGCATCGTCTTCATGCGAATCAATTCGCCCAGCCCAATCAGCCAGGTCATGATACCGCCAGTAGCGAATTGCCCCAGTGCGCCTAGAGTGATCAGTGCACCAAGATCCAACTGGGCCACGTTAAACCGACGCTGACGAATGCCTTCAAGCGCGCCTATCGCAGTCGGCAAACTTGCGAGGCCAAGTGCGCCAGCAACCAGTACTGCCGGCGCACCAGCAATAACGGTTGCCGCAATAGCGAGGGTTGGAAAGATGAGTGGGTGAATTCCGGCCCTGGGTTCTTGAATGAGATCTTTGCCGTGCTCCACTGTGGCGGATGAACTTATCCTGGGATTATTAGGATCAACGCCAGAAAGCGTATACAAAGCCCGCTTTAGCGCTGCTCTTACCATTCCGATGATTCCAGCAGGCCTGTGTGTTTCGGAATTGTATCGAACGATAACCGAGCCACTATCGGCACTGACTTCTACGCCAGTTATGCCCATTACACGCAGCAGATGCTGTTCTAACTCGCGCGCCAGGGGTGAGTTTCGGCGTACCCTGGGTAGGTGCAACCGAACCCGACCGGGGAAGCTGTGTTTCAGCTCAACGACAACGGCAGGAGAGTAACTTCTGGAAGGCTTTACTGCCTTATCACATAGCGTCGCGCCAGCTAATGCAGGTCCTGGCGATACTGAGTCAAATCGCGGGTTCACGGTGAAAACCTCTCCGATTGTGCATATTGATGTCGGCTACTGCCTAATAGAGATTCGCCAACCAGATGCAGTTCCTCGATCACTACAGGCCGGGCGGCGCTGATAGTGGCGTTATGTCCGCTGCAGCCGCCACAATAGGAGATGCAGAAGGCTTCGCCTGCTTACGCGGAGCCGCCCGCGGAGCCTTTGCGGTCGCTGGCGTATCCACGGCAACAGATTTCGCGACTGATTTCTTGTGTTGGGACGTTTTCGCTGCACCATTTCGCTCCACAGGAGCCACGACTATCGTTTCGATTACGATTGGCTCCGGCTCAACAACTACGGCGCTGACGCATGTCTCTTCGACCACAACGACGAATTCATCCTTCTTAGCCGCGGCCAGCTCGCGCTCGTATTTCGCCTCTTCAACGGCGTCTCGAAGGTCCTCTCGCATTGTGGAAGCGGCGCTTCGAGTTATTTCTGCGATTTTCAAGAAGCTTTTTGCCACGCCTTTGAACAACAAGACGCTTGTCTTGGTGTCCTTCGTTTCCTCGTCGAGACGGTCATCTGCCAGCGGCGTCTCGGCATGCAAGTCATCTGCATCCCCTGCAGTTCGAAACGTATCGATGACGGTCAAGGTCGGCGTAGAAAGGACATAATCCGGGAATTCCAGTTCATGCCGTGGGGCAATTTCGTCTTCGTTGTCAAGCGCCTCTTCAGAGGCAAAAGAGGCATCTCGTGCCTGGTCTGCCTTTGCTTCGATGATGGCATCGTTAAAGTCCTGTCGCAGATGCGTAGAGGTCTCCGCAATTGCAAGATAGCCCTTTGCCATTGCCTTTGTCACGGCTTTACGCCTTGCAGCGCCTGCGCCAATAAGCACACCAAGTACCAGTAATTCCATAGTGATTTATCTCCATAAGACGATCGATTGACACTTTCAGGCTAACAGGTGCGATATTGCAGTAAGCTCCTGTTCGGGCCGAAAGCCTCAGCGATTGCCCACTCTACTCATTGACTTTTTGACCACCAAGTACCAGGGCTATGAAAGCGCTAGTGCTTCAAATCACATTTCTCGAAGTGAGACCAGTCGTGGATCCTCGTAAATCCACACCTTGCGTTAATGCTGCAGATAGGGAGATTATTTGCAGCGCTGAACGTCTTAATGGTTTTGTATCCCTGAGCCCCGCCATATTGAATTCCATGCATCTTCAGGGCAAATCCGACACCTTGACGGCGATAGTCGCGCAGTACCCCAGTGAGCCCAGCATAGAGGTTGCTGTTGCCATCATCTCTGAGCTCCGTGTAGCCCACATACCTGCCATCCTGTAACGCAACAAAAGCCGAGTCGGAATTGAAACATGGATTGTGAATGTGCTGGTCGATAAACTCGTCATAATCGATCGGAGTCGTCGTTAAAGGTACGTCCTCATGGATGTGTGTAAATAGATCGTATAGCCGATGATTGCGTTGGGAATCCGCAGCAAGCTCAGTCACGGAACTCACACTCAGACCTGCCGGTACAATCGACTCAGGAATCAGCAATGCATCCTGATCAATCTGGGGTTCTCTCAGGTTATGACACCACTCTGCGATATGCATTATTGGTCGAAATCCTCGCTGCTCCAAGAACAGCGTGCTTCGCCTGTGGTCCGCGCGAGCTGTACAGCGGACCGTCGATGCCTCAAGATTTCTCAGTTCGGATATCACACGGGAGTACATCAGCGAGCCAATTCCCTGACGTTGGAACGCAGGATGAACGACGATATTCACGCAGAAGGTTCCCGCACGAAACATAAGTGGAGTTTGGCGGAACTCTCCGAACGCGACGATAACACCGCGCGAGAGGCCAACCCAACGGCGATGTTTACAATAGCTCGGTAGGCATGCATCCTGAGCCGCAAGGCCATCTGCATCGAAGTTATGCTCTTGATAATTTCGCGACAGGATTTGACTGAGCTCGGCATATTGCGACGACCTGAACGCAACAATCGATAACCGGCTTATGCTGTTGTTGATAGTCCTATCGGGCACCGTACTTGCCTCTCTCCTCAATGCGCCACCGCAGCCAATACGCAAATTAAATTGCAATTCTACCTTTAGTTACAATGTTGTAAACCAGCAGAATTAACGCGACGACAAACAAAAGGTGAATGAGGCTTCCGCCAATATGCATGAGGAGCCCAACAAGCCACAATACAAACAGAACAACCATAACAGTCCATATCAGATTTACCATCGGAAACTCCCTCTGCCTCGTAGTAGTCGGCAGCTTCACATCAAGGTCGCAGATGACCGTACTTCAGCCATACGATCGAGATTGCAGGCCGTTCGGTTCCATCGATTTACCCACCATAACCGCTGCGGGATGACGGTAACAACGTTGGAACACCTGGCGACGCCATGCCGTCATGCAACCGAACAGAAAATCTTAGTTTCCTGATCGGTAATCTAATGTGGGCTAGCCCGCGGTGGTCTACCGTTCGAAAGGCATGCATGCTGCAAGTGACGGAGGCGATCCTGGTCGTCAATACCAGGGCACGCAGGGGAGATGATCTTTTTGAGGAGACGAGGAATACGCTTGCGGCTAATGGAGTGTCTGTCTCAGAGGCATGGGGGTTCCGAGATCATACAAAAGTCCTGAGTAAGATAAGTGAAGCGATTGCCCGAGATGTGCCGCTCGTGATCGTCGGAGGTGGTGATGGGACATTAAGTGGAGCTGCTCGCCTCTTCGTTGGTTCAAAATCGGTGTTGGGTGTCATGCCGCTGGGGACCGGTAACATGTTTGCGCGAGATCTTGGAATTGAACCAAACATTAATGCAGCATGCAAGGTACTGGCACTTGGGAGGGCTGCATCGGTTGACATCGGGATTGCTGGCAAGTCGAGCTTCCTGAATATCGCCACAATCGGTTTAACAACTCTCATTGCGCAGGACCTTGTGCTGGCAGACAAGCACCGGCTTGGTAACGTGGCTTATGGGTTCGCCATTGCTCGGGCCATGCTACAAGTGAGACCATTTCGAGTAACACTGACGATGCCCGAAGGCAAAAAGTCGTTCAATGCGCTTCAAGTTGTGATTGGCAACGGTCGCTTCCACGCAGGGCCGTTTCCGGTGGGCCCAAAGGCGACTATCATAGACGGCAAGTTAACTGCCTATGTTGTGGCAACTACCAAGCTTTGGGGCCTCGTACGCTATGCTTTGAGTTTGCCAGGTGGACGTCAATCAAATCTCGAAGAAGTACACACATTCACAACGACGCAAATCAAGCTTGAAACGACGCCATCGCGACGAATTACAGTTGATGGTGAAGTTTTGTTTCGAACACCCCTGACGTTTTCTGTCTCGCCAGGGGCATTACGAGTTATGGTGCCAGAAGCGTTCGGTGCATAGTACCCCCGCTCATAACCAGCACATCAGTCGAGTGGGACGTGCTGGGCAGGTTTAATTTCTGCCTGTAGAAAAAACGCTGTTGCTTCGCTGAGTAGCTGGCTCGTAGTCAATGCCTCAACATCTAAGCGTAATAGCCCCACGATTCTAGCTGCGACCACAGGATTGTGGACAGAGAGATAGTCCTTAACATGATCCATGGCACAACTCGATCCGGTTCCATTACCAATGAGAAGAATCTTGTCGGCGCCTTCAAGCGCCTCAGCAATCTCTTTGTAATAGACGATGTTTTCGGGCCGGCGCGCCTCAATATCCGCACCATCAGCGTATTTATGGTGATGCAGCACTCCGAGTGGATCGAGAGGCCGAAGGTACTCCGGAGCGCTGCCGTCGCCGTCCGCAATAAAGATCTGCGTCTCCAATCGGTTGATTAATACAACCAGCCTCAAATCGTTGGGTACGAATAAACCTTCACGTGCTAAGACACCTGTCTTACCGATACCGACTCCCTCGAGAAAACGTCGGATATCAAGAACGGTCTGCGTGTCGGAAACATCCTTCTTTTGCCATTCGGAACGAAAAACCTGAGATGTGCCGTTAATGGTGAACTTTAACCCGCCGTTGTCCAGGTGCTCAACGCTGCCGTAATGATTCATCAGGGCGATTACATCGCGCCATTCAAGATTGTGGGACGCCGGATGCTGGAACACTCTACTAAGAATATGCTCGAACCTGTTTCCAGTATTAACTGTGACCATGGATCTCTACCTCGAATTTTTATGCGTGCCCTCGTCGAAGGCCGACAATGCGAACTGTCTAACTGGCCAAATGGGGAGGCCGGAATTCAAATGGACGACTGACACGTGCAGGGTTATGTTCCGCTCGCTTTTAGAGTAGCAAAGGGTTCAGTTGGCGTGCACGCATTGGCAGCAGCACCGGGTGACCAGCGGGTTTATCAATTCGGATTGCCCTCGTTACGCCACTCAGCCACAGCCTCCAGGGTAGTAGTTTGGTGGACGGTGTTTCTGCGCTTGCGGGGCTTGCGGACAGCACAGTCGTCTTTATTATCATTGCCGTGCGCGTCGGCCAGTATGCATTTGGCTT
>CAIXIX010000301.1 GCA_903919615.1 uncultured Chthonomonas sp. | reverse complement strand
CCGTCATGTAAAGGTAGTCGGACGAGTAGAGTGCCCAAGATATCACGGCTTCGCTGTCCTGCAGTCCCACCGGGGTTGTAAGATCCAACTGCAGCAGGTCGTAGCAGCCGTTCGCGTCGCATAGAAGCGAATGTCGGGTTCCATCTATCGCAGTATAAACCTGGAAGAAGGTTGGACCCGCAATAGGAGTGTGCGTCCCGCGTTTCGGGTCGAACAGCGATGTGATTTTTGCGACAACATTTCCTGCCTTTGGTCCGTTGCGAGCATATACAAGCAAGGATCCGCCGCCAGCATCTACGGATGGCAGACCTGTGAGCGGAATTGGACTGCCCGGGTCTTGGCCGCCAATAGCCGTGTTATCAACCGTCGTCGCCAGGTATTGAAGTCCGCCCGGATAGTAGAACTGCTGTACAGTTCGATATCGCAACGCCTTACTTTGTTCCGCTGCCGTCTGTGAGACATAGACAAGAAGCCGCTGCATGGTAACGTTGCCAACGCTGCTCGATAGCACAATCGGGTTACCGTTGATATCGACGACGTCGACTACTTCAAGCATTCTGAAGTTGCCGCTATCCGCAATAATGTAGTGATATGCGTAGAAATAGCCGTTGTACGAGTAGGTTACGCCCGTATTAGGACTTGTGTACGTGATCGGCCCATTCCCAACCTGAGTAAAGAACTGCACGTCGGTCGGTGAATTAAGCGTAACGGGATCACCAGGTCGAAGGAAGTTCATTCGATCATTGAATTTTTGCAGTTCCCAGGCAACGACGCCGCCCCGGTTAACTTCCATAACACGGTTGTTTCCGCTATCAGCCACTACAAACGTATTGAGGCTGTCGTTTTGTACCTTTGTCGGCCGCGAAAGCGAGATCTTGGCAGAGGCAATGTTTCCGTTGCCCAGCAATGGGCCGCCGACGAGGGTCTGCGTCTGTGTGGCATCCACCGACCATGTCGCTTGAACCGAGTGATTGACTTCAACCAACCGGTTGTTATCAGCGATCATGGTCAGCTGGTTGTCCATCGCGGTCAGGCCGTTTGGCGATGACGCCACAACGACATCGGTAGTGCCAACCGGTGGGTTGACAATTGGCGTGTCTATCGCGTTATTGGCCGACGTGTTCCACAGGGCAGGCGTCGTATGAATTCGCGGTTGAGCCAACAGGTTTTGCGCAAACAGCGTTGCTTGTGAACCGTCCTGCGGCATATTGGAAAGGTCAATCGAGGCGATATGCCCATGTTGGGTTCCATAGTAGAGAGAGTTGCCTATTACAGTTGGGCTGCTCGCTGGCTGAACATCTAGAACATCGGGAACGACCTGTGCGATCGGTGGTGCATTGGGGTTCAGTACGCCTGTAATGCTCTCCTGCATCGGAACAATCATCCACCATAAGAGATTATCGAGAAGTCCATATCCAGCCGGATTCACCTGCAAGCCGCCAATGTTCGTGGTTCCTGCACCGGTGTTTATAGATACCTGGAACGGCATCGCAAGATTGAGTGAATCACCCGTATTGCCCTGTCGACAATCGAAAATCGTGATCGTGCTGGTGGCTCTGTCACAGACGAATTGAGCATTTTCGGTTAGCGTGATCGTCGGTTGCGGCGTCTGACCGGGCGCCAGGTTATAGATGTTGACCTGTTTGATCTGGAGGCGATTGTTGTTAACGATATTGCCGTTATTGTCCGTCGAAGTGTACTGGCTCATGTCCACGACCGTGCCGTCGTTGTTCGTCAGCACGAACGTCATGTTCGGGTTCGCCTTATAAGCCAGGATAAACGCTGCATCCCACTCGTTAACGGCTAGACCTGTGGGATAGTGCATGTGGCCCCATCCAACCTGGTAAGCAACGCCATTGCTGTAAGCGGGAGCGCCAATAGTTTCGAGGTCCGTTGCGATAACGGCGCCGCTGGGATTGTACAGGCCGCCAAATGTGTCTGTATTGATTAGCCTCGCTGTTAGACCCTGGGCACCCGTATAGGGTCCCTCATCCGGGACAGGCCCGTTAGGATAGAACATCCAACGAACGGCAGGACCTTCTGCTCGGCTTGAACCAGAGACAGTGCCATTCGATACCTGGAAATGGTTGTTAATCGCGTAGATGCGATCTGCAAATGGGGCGTCGCCCATATTTGCGAGCACCATATCATCCGGGGTGAATGCGATTCCACCAACAAAGTCGAGCGACGGGGTTCCTGGAGCGGTTCCCGCGGGATTCACGATCTTAAAGGTGTAAAAAGCGCTAGCGAGATCGCGAGTCGATGGGCTAATTGTCGGTCCACCGTTATATCCTGGAATAGATTGGCCAGACCAGTCGATTGTGTAGTCCGCCGTTATTGTATCGCCAGGAAGAAGTGCTGGATTCGGTAAAATCCATATTTGATGGTTGCCGCCACCAGCAGTTGCATCGTTTAGAATAGCGACACTGAAGGTATTCACTCCGCCGGACGTACTGTACGCGTAGTCCGTCGCGACACCGTTGTGTGTTACGTGGCAAACAGGAAGCATGCCTCGGTTACCATTAAACGGCAGTGAGGGAGCAAACCAGGGAAGATTGCCGCGGCGGATCATCGCGCGGAAAGCCTGTCCCTGTGTCGGCGCTACGAAGCCACCCGTGGTCGGAATATATTGCGTCGTGGTAGTCACATCGATCAGCGTATCATTTTTCGCGGAATACAGGAGAGAGTACACCTCTCCAGCCCCGCCAGAGAGCGTAATGTTCTGATCCGGGAGCGTCGGAACCTGGATGACTTTGTCGAGAGCGCCGGACGTTACATCCTTCATGTAGCCGATCGCGGGTGAACCAATCGGATACGGCATTCCATTCGTTGCGCCTGCCGAGTTAATTGGACTTGGCGCTGTGCCGTATTTGTTATCACCGAACACATTATTCTGCGTAAGCACATCTGTCGCGCTTATTCGCCAGGCGTCGTTCCCGGTGTTGATGGCGCCAGCCGAATTATCGAAGACAAGCGAGAAGAGAACGCCTTCACTGACAGTTGCGGAAGGAGCCGAGAAAGGCTGACCGCCATGCTGATTTACCAGACCGGGAGCGTAGTCACCAGCATTATTGCCACCTGCGCCAACTACAGTATATAAAAAGGCAGGAGCCGCCGCAAGAACGCCTCCACTAAAAGTGAACGCATTGAATACTGCGGTTACACCGTTGCTGCCCTGTACGGCAATTTCGTCAACAACGGTTCCGTTGTGATTTACGCTAAAGAGGGTTGGGGGCCCAAACCGCGTTGACGATGAAAAGCCGGATCCGGATAATCCGTCAAGCGGCTGCTCCCAAACCTCATCGTATGGAGCACCGTTAATATAGTCTGGGAAACCGTCGTCGGGATTAAAGTCGTTGTCCAGATCTTCAGATGGAGCCAGGTCGTAACAGCGAAGAACGTTGTTGCCGTCTACATAGAACGCGCAGTTCTTAAATATTGCAACGCCCGAGTCGTGCGATGTCGTAGGAGCATTATTCGGAATCGTGCTCCATCTCACACCGAGGCCATTGCCGATGTTCTCCATCGAGCCGCCCGTGCGGCGGGCATTAAACTGTCCGGTGGATACGGTGCTGGTCCATGCAATCAGGTTGTAGGCGAATTCTGCGTCTATGTTTTGTACGCCAAGAATATTCTCACCGCTAACGGCGCCAGAGTTGCCATACTCGTTTGCAACCGAACTGCCGCCAGCGTAACTGTTAATACCAGTTGCAATGCCTGCAGAGCTGATTACGATGTGCCCTGCACCGTAATCACCGGCGAGTACCAGCGGCGTATTCGTAGTTCCGAGACCACTCCAGATTACGGGAACAACGACTCTTGGGTTCACGGGTCCTGAAATTGGATCGAGTGCAACATGGTGCGTACCCTGCCCGGCCGCACCAAGCGCAGCGACGGTTTGAGCTGTAATCGGGTATGGGAAGTTAACGATAGGGTGATGCAATGAGCCGAGTGTTGGCGGCGTAGAGGGCGCCACGACGGCGCCGTTAAATGCGGTGTCGATAATGAACTGGTTTACGGTGTGGTTTCCACCAGATTTAATGTCAAAGCCGCCTTCGTCTTCAAGCCAGATCGTCCCGCCGCCATCAACGTACTTTCTTAGCGCCTCGCGCTCCGTTGGGGTAAAGCCCGTAGAAGCCGTGTGGTATGCCATCAGGATCACATCGAACTGCTGTAGATCCGATGCGTTTATCAGATCAAGGTTTACTTCCCAGTAGGCGCCGAGGTTCTTTGTAAGAGGAGCCCCAAGCGCAAATGCTGGATTCGCCAATGTGGCATCGATGCTAGACGTATCGCGCGCCAGCCAACGCTGCCGTATCGAACCAGTAACGGTCGACGACGCAAGAGGATTAACGAACTCCCAGCCAGCCGGCTTCAGATCAGTGCGCCTATCCAGCAAGTAGAAAGTGTAAGGCACTGCGTTTTCGGGAATTACGACTCCGCCAGACACCAGTGACGCTGCATTGGAAACGAGAACGCACGCGCGTATCTGTCTCTTCGTGCTGGCGTAACTGTGCGTGTCGGCGACGGCCGGTGTGCGTTGGTCGGCGAGTAGTGCACCGAGCAGCGCAAACGCAATATATACAAGGCTTACCCGCTTTCGGGCGAAGCTTCTCGTCATCTTTGTCACCTTCTGGCTGCGGCATAGCCGCCCTTCACACGATCTCTCAAGCAGCATTTTCACACTGAGAGATAAACAGGTGCCGAACTTGATCTGCACCAATCTGAAATTCTCTGGCAATGGAACAAATGCGGTGCATTTGTTGCATGTTTTGTTATGGTACTACCGGGCTATCCGGCGGGCCAAAGTAGAGCATACCCGGACAGACTGGCAGTCGTGGTATCGACGGCAGTGTCTGCACCACGGCAGGCGCGGAGCCTGCAGCAGGAACGTACTTTGTACGCACTGCGCGCATCTGCCGGGCCTGCGTCGCCGCATTCGTGAAGCCGAGCAAGTCTGTCTTGTAGGCTGCATCGTAGGGTAACGGGAAGGTCGGGTCGTACTTGAACTCCAGGCCACGAACGATGCCATCGCTTGCTTCTTTCGGTGTCTGAAGCACCATGTGCTGGTCAGGAATGACAAGTCCCGTGGACGAACCATACTTCGTGGGGATGTAACCCCACTTGGATATCCATGCAGCCTGATCGCCAGGCGACGCACTGTAGTTTTCAGCTACGGACCCGAAGATCGTGATCTTTACGTCCATCGGTTCGTTGTAGAACGGGAACGGATCCTTGGTCACGGAGCCGCCGGCTTGCGCTTCCGCCACATTGAAGATTGGGCGTTTGTGGGTCAAAAGCCAGTTTGTTCGCGTATCGTTCGGATTCTGGTTGAACGAGTAACCCGGGATTACGAAGAACGAGCGCTCCTGCGCATAGAGCATCGCTTCTATTCGAATATCCAACGGCGCTACCATGGCGCCGCTGAAGAGGTAGTCCTCAGTTTCGCTGAAGCCTGTATAACCTAGCGAAGCGACGATCGCTGCAGCCGTGGTGTCCTTGTTGAAATGGAAAACATTGTCTGTGCCATAAGGATTCAGGCTAGGATCCAAGGCGGTGCTCGAAAAGCTGCCGCTAAAAGAACCTGGTGCACCGGGTGTCCCCATCAGTGGGAAGACCCGCTGCTCAAAGTTCGGCACAACCTGGCTGCTTTCGGGTACGAAGGCAAGGCTCTGGTACTTCTGCCCGAGCAGGTAGGTATCTTTTGGGAAGCCAAACGGCATTGCCGATTCCTGTACGTTTATGCCATCAAAAAGGTACTGAGAGTACACGCCAAGGCCCGGGTTAATCGCCAGGTTGAGGCCAGTTGAGCCGCCCCCGGAGTTGTCGGTCATCGAGGCGTGGCGAACAAACAGGTATAGTGGGCTTTGCGTTCCACCTGTTGTGTACAGATAAGGATTAAACCCAAAGGCAACGGTAGCATCGTAAGATGCGAGATCGGTCGGCAGGCTGATGTACTTGAGATCGGAACCAGAAACAGAAGACCAGTTCGGCGTTTGGCTTGCCGCCATGAACATCGTAGTGTTAACCGTTACATAGTCCTTCGCCAGAATAGAGCAAGTAGACGCCTTCTCGTAGTTAACTCGCGTGCCGTCCCAATATCCGTCGCCCTTCAGGATGTTGCCATCGATGTAGGCCGTGCCACCGCTGACGATAGTAAGGTGAACTCTACCCAGATGGTCCCCACTAGGATTGGTGGCATCTGTCACTGCGCCGTAGACGCCCTTAATGCGGACGTTACCCTCGGCCATAATCACCAGATTGACGCCATACGAGTTCTTATCAACCGGGAAGGCAGTAGGATCTGGATTCCTCGTCGGTGAGCCTGTAGCATCGCCGTCCTGAGGAAGAGCCGGGAGAGTAACCGAGGTGCCATCTGCAAATACGAATTGTTGTGGAAAGCGCTGTGAGTTGCTCAAAGGTATATCCACAACATTGCCGGCAGTCGCGGTTATCGGCGTGCCATCCGGCTTGCGGAAGGTCTTTCCGTCGGAGCGCGTCATGCGGATGTGGTTGCCCAAAAGTTCAATTAGAACGCCAGGCGGACGGTAGAAGGGACCGCTCCAGTAGGACAGTCCAAAGGAGGCCTGCGGATTTAGCCAGTCGGCCCTCAAAGAGTAGACGCCATTCGCGTTCTGGGTTTCCGGCTGCTGGTCGGACGTGTTATCCACATATACCCCGGTGCCCCATCCGTAGAAACCTGTGTTGACGGTTCCATTCCAGTATCCTGAATTACGTGTTAGCTCGCGGTAACGCATTGTGCCGGTACCGGATACGTAACCATCCATAACAGGCGCATCGAGCGTTGGTACCGCTCTAGATACACCTGCGGAGTCTGGCAGGGGGCTGCCATCACGAATCAATCCCAAGAACGAGTAGAAGTTTTGGGCTGCCGTGGGCAGCACATAGTTAGGTGTGCCCGAAGTTGTTGGCGTCGCGTTCAGCGGCTGGTTGATAAAAACTTGATGGTCGTTACCGTCGATAAGGTTATTCCCGTCGATATCCTGGTTAGGCGCAAGCGTAATGTCTGCATTGGTAAGCACGGCCTCAGGGGATATCGGCGTAAGTCCACGCTGGCTCTCATAAATATGCAGTTCGCCGCCAAGCGTAAGCGTTGAGTTGGATCGTATCGGCGCGCCAAAATAGATATTCCCCGCGTTGTCTACGCCTCCCGGATTGCCTGCGAGATAGGTATCGCCAAGCACCATCGACACATCGTTGTAGCCAGAACCGGAACCGCCGCCATTCTCCATCGCTGGGATGCCAAGGAAGTTGGCGACGTTGCGATGATCATGGTTAGTGAAAAAACGAAGGTAATCGGTAAGCCCAATCTGCTTGTAGGCAATCAGTTCACGCCGCTGCCTGATAGCATTGCCGTTAGCTACAAAGACCGTTGGGTCCAGGCCCTGATTAAGGTCACCGGCGCGGCCAACCGATTCGATACGAATGTACTGGCTCTTCGGATCGTCTGCATGAGGATCGTACACAACGCGCACCAGCGCTCGTCCGCCCTGGTAGAAGAGTCGTGTGAACCCAACGGAGAGCCACCTGTAATCTGGGTCGGTCACTCCAGAATTAGGGCCAAGTGGTGCATTAGGTACCGGTCGCCAGTCTGCGCCTTCGGGGCTTGTGTTTAAATTGTCGTTGCAAAACTTAATGCCAGCTTCTGCGAAAGCCTGTGCACTCTGATCGTCGCGGCTTCGCCCCGCCGCAATCAAGTTACGGCCGATCGAGGCGACAAAGATGCCGCCAATAACCAGCAAAACGAACAGGATCGCAATCGCTACTACAAGCATCTGACCGCGCTGCGCCCGTTGGCGCGTGCGAGTTATCGGCCGGGTTGCTAGGTGAGACATCGTGTCTGTGGCTCCCTGCGTCAAAACAAAGTTTGTTGTACAGTTGTTAGATGTCATCTTAGTGCTGCAGGTTCCCAACGTTGATCTTGTCTGTCAGGCGAGTTACCTGCGGCTTGCCCGAACCTACATCGTATAGCCGCATCTCCAGCGAGAAGATCATCATGGTTCGGGACATGTAGTCCACGCGAACGACATCCGACGGCTGATTCATCTGGAAGTTATAGTAGACCTCAATCGGGTCTGCTGGCATCGAACTATTGATTGCGCCCAGGCTCGGGTCAAATTTGAATATCGGCAGCATATGCGTTCCCGCGGCAGGCTGCCCTGTGTTCACATCGGTTCCGGCATTCACGCTTAGCGTTCCAGCATTAAACTGCTGCGCGTAGTCCATCTGGCTGTCGAACTGGATGTAGCCGGCCAGCAGGCTGGCAGGCGTCGATGCCGTTATCCCGCCGGGAATGTTCGAGTTATTGGTGTAATTAATCCAGTACTGGTTCGGACCCGTAAATCCGGCAGCAGATGCAACGCGTGTGTACTGTATTCGGTGTCCATAATGGATGCCTGGGCGTTGATCTGGTCCAAAGACCTGTTCGGTCCCTGGCACAATCGACACCGTTGGCGCGATGCCACTTGCCGGGTTAAGGGGCGAATAGATTCCGGCTGGGTTGAGCTGTCCCCCACCCCAGGTACCCGTCGAGAGTCCAGCGCTTAAGCTGAGATGCCGTTTTGAACCGACACCTAGCGCTCCGAAACCGGCATCTGCATTGTTTACATCGTCCGGGCTATATCTCTGCGGCAGAGGAGAATAGGGCGACGCTGGCAGGTGCACGACGGTTGTCGATGGATATCCGAAACCGATCAGTCCACGGTTCATGCTAACGTTGAACGAAAATATCGAGTCACCAGCAGGTTTTGTCGTAAAGATCCCGTTGGTTAACTGCCCGCTAACGTCCGGTAGAGTTGTGGGATCCGGCGCGGGAGCACCAGGGGCAAGCCCTGTTACGTGTACGATCTTCTGAAGGCCCGTCGACGGATCGATGATGCCTTCGTAATAGTTCAGCGGATTGGTCTGAGTCGGGTCTCCACCAGATCCCGTCGCTCGGTAGATAAAGACACGATAGTTGCTATTCCAATGGTCGTACTGCGTGGTAAAGTTCGCCGGCGTCGCATTCGGCGCTTCGTTGCCTGCATTGTCCACACTGGTTCCTACACCCGGGTCATTCTGTACGGCGGCGGGCTTGAAGGTCGCCAAAACGTTGTAAATGGGATGGTTCGCGCCGTCGTAGGTTGGAATATTGGTAATCGTGTCTCGTTGATACGACAACAGGTCCACCTTGTCGTTACGGATCAGCGAACTAGACACCGCTCTCCAGTTCTCCCAGATCTCGACCTTGCCGTCGCCATTCAGATCTTTCCATCCCGAGACTGCCCAGAACTTCGGATCTCCCGCGTTGGGTGCATTGCCACCCGCCAGCGAGTTATCGTAAAAGAAGTTGGGGTCGTGGATGAGGATCGGTCCATCCGTCATGTCGGTCTGGCTTGAACTATCTGGCCCGGTATGGAACAACATCAGGTTCGGAATGAAGCTGCCAACGTTATTAGGGTCCGAAATTGAAGTCGACACTTCCGCTTTGTACAGTGTATAGGTGTTATGGTTCTTTATGCTGTAGTTGCCGGTTCGTAAACCTGAATCTGAGGTTGCCCACTCATAGAAGTTAAAGTACGGCTTCGCTGGCGTACCGTTTTGGCCGTATAGGCCATTGACGGATTTGTTATCTGTCAAGCCGTAAAAGATACGGCCGAGCACGAGGCCATTAACGAGTGGAAAGGCAAGTCCAGATTGTCCGGGCGTGAATCCGGTCGCTCCATAGGACGGAAGACCTGTAGTTGGATCGATCGGCACACCAGACCCCGGAGAATAGGCATATTGATCGAGCTGATGAGCCGGTGGAACGTACTCAATCATAGTGAAATACGAAGGAACTACAAACGTCGCGCCATTCGCATCCGTTAACCAGAGGTTAACGGTCGAGGTCGCGGGCGTCTGGTCCTGAACGTACTCAGCATTGGACAGAATAGAATTCAACTGCGCTGTAAGATCTCGCGCGGCTGCCTGACCCTCTGTTTGTGTAGCAGCGCGATTCGAAAGCTGAAGGCTGCTGACAAGTGGCCTGAAGATGATCGTGAACAGGATCGATGTCAGCGCAATTACAACGAGCAGTTCCACGAGTGTAAATCCACTCTGGTGAAGCTGGCTATTTTCAGTTCTCGATCGATTGCGTATGCTACGATCTGCAGCGCCGTTACTGGCGTTAGCGAATTCAGCCCGATTGTTTAGCATATCATTCATGCCTGTCTACGCCTCCGAGGTGCAGCCACAAAGTGGCGCTGCGCCAGGGATAGTTAAATAAACTGGTGACGGTCAGATCTGGGAGCCATTCTATTGAGAGGGCGCCTGTATGAGAACGGAATCGTTATCCGAGTGACGCCAGCGCTTGGTATCTTCCCAGATAACGCGCGATTTCACAGATAGCCCCTGGACGTTACTAACTCTTCTGCCTGTTTGCGCAGCGGAGAATCCCGCGCCGCCAGTCGTACTCGAAACATCGATATACGGCAAGGCTGGCGATACGCTGGAGTCGAACTGGGCCGAATCCGAAGTGATCTGATAGGACTGGTTTCGGAATGGCTGAGAGTTTCCAACGGCATAGAATTCGCCGATTTCAACGGTCTTGCCCGCGTCGCATGGAGCGAAGTAGATGCGAGATACGCCTCCGGTCGTTCCATCTCCGATATAGTAATGTCGAAAGTCTACATTAGTAGGCGTTGTGGCCTCACGGTAGTGCGCCGAGGCCTTTAGAACTTGCATGCCCCAGTCGTGCTGCGCCTGGTAAAGAATTCTCAGGGATGCGCCCTGCAGGTTCATGCTGGCAACCATTCCTGCATTTAAGGTGAGTACGCCCGTTCGTTGATCGACAGGGACCACATCCGTATTGTCCTGTGTAAGCACGCCTGTTCCAGGGTTGGAGGCGACATTCGTCCATGTACCGACGTTAACACCGGTTGCGATGTTGTAGATGATCACATCGGGGGTTGTGTTGGCAGGGTCGCGGCTGATCCCGTTATAAGGATTCAGGGCGGTGCTGAAGTTATTGAGCGGATTCAGATTATCTAGAATATCGCCATTGAGCTTAAGAAACGGTACAGACAGCGAAACGATGTACGGCGCGGCGGTCGGTACCGTTCGATCGTCACGTAAGATGTGATTATCGTAGATCTTATAGTCGACCCGCGCTGTAAGCGGCTGAGCGACTCCTCCAACTGTCTGGCTCTGATTGTGCGCGCCGGGGTTAAAGATCAGGATTCCGACATTTGCAGTATTGCCCGCGTTTTGTCGAGAATACCAGGCGTACTCGTAAGGATCGCCATTAGACCAGACCGGTACGCCGCCAGCTTCCACAGAGGTACCCGGCAACGCTAACCTGAACTTGCGGGAGACCTCTTCACTGTCGTGCACGATTCCAAAAGCGAAGCTTGAATTTGCCGCAGGCGGAAAGGCTCCGGAGGGGCCGAGGTAGAGCGCAGGAGTGGTCGGGATTGTCATTCCCGTGTATCCTGCTGCGGCAACCGGGTCTGGAGTGTATAATCCGGTGAAGATTGGCTGCCATACCGGGGCGGGAAGGCCGCCAGCCGGCGTCGGGCTAACGTCGGGAACCGTTATGACCGTTGTAACTGTTGCCGTCGAAGGGTCATAGGCATTCGGCTGAAACTGAACGTTGACAGCTCCGGTAACCCCGTTAAGGTAGTAGTAATCGTAGCTGACCGTAAACTGTCTGAAGTTATTCGATCCGCGCGATGGATCAATGAGTCTGGGTTGAAACGCGATCAAGAGGTGATCGTAATCGATTGCGTACTCCGACTCACTGCGGAGAACCGCGGTTCCAGTGGGGTTGCCGGTTGTGATTAGAGAACTCTGAGCCGTTCTCTGGAGCCCAACTCCGTATACGAGGATCTTGTCACTCGTTGCCGTTAAGACATTCTCGACCGGCCCATATTGCAAAGGATAGATGGCCACATTGCCGTTAACGGTTGTGTTACTCGTTGGCGCGGGTACTCTGAACGTTTCTCCCATGATATTGCGGAACCTGTTAACGTTGGAGTAGTACCAGGGATCGCCGCCTGAAAGGATTGGGTTGCCGACCGACAGATCAGAAAGGTCTGTGGGCAGGATGGTATTGACTACATTGCCTGAGGCATCGGTGGCGTAGATCGCTTCTGGCTGATTCGCGGCGCGCTTCAGCGCATCAAGCTGCTGCCTGTTGAGTGCATCAGCAGCGGTCATTTCTGCAGTATGTGCGATGCTCAAGAACCCGCCGGGGTAGATGCGCACCACAGCCAGGATACCGATCAGCAGAACTACAAGAACCACCATGATCTCAACTAGCGAAAAGCCCGATTGGGATCTGCGGCCGATTGTGCCATAGCTGCTGCGGTTTGCGTTAAGAACCTGGTGATACCTGTTCGTTTTCAATGCTCTCATCATTTCCATACTAAGCCCTCGGCAAAGTCCGGAGCGTCGACTGTCAACTGTATGTTGATCGAGTAAGAGCTACTTAAAGCTCGACGCCGGAGTGGCGCGGTTCACTGTGTATCCCGGTCGATATCTTCGACGAGACGACGTCTCACCGTGTTCCAGTTCCAGTCGATACCTACGGACCGTAAGCAAGCGGCAACGTCTGCCCGGCGACCTGCTTATCTACTTTACGCACGTTGCCATTTAATGTGAGAACCATCACCTTTGAGCTGCCTGCTGTCGCCACGTGATGCGTTACGTAGGTGATAACGGTTCTATCCGATGGCGGATTGGCATACTTCAACTGCGCTACGTAAGGATGACCGGACCCATCAACATCACAGTTGACGCCATACAGGCCGGTCCAGTCTGGGCTGTAGTGCAGTTCGTACAGCGGTATCGTGTTATTCGAACCTGGCTGGTAGATGATAGAGCCATCCGTGTTAAGCATCGGACCGATGTCGAGACTGTCCAACACATAAAAGAGTTTTGCGGTTCCCGGGTAGTTGAGCGCTCCGAACAGCGGAATATTCTTGTCGCCCGTTGCAGGGCAGGCGCCACTATTCCCCGGTGTTTGCCACACGACAGGAATCGGGTTAGACGCCGTGCCGCCGAGCGCGATTGAGACTGGCGAATTAAGCGGCCAGTAGGCCAGCGTTATCTGGGTCGGCTTCTTGAGCACATTGTCAGAATTCAGAAAGGTAATTGAATCCTTAATCTGCTCCTGATAAAGAACACCACGCTGCACGCCTGTAGTGGTTGTAAAATTACCTGTCGCCTGGCTCATTGGAACAATGGGCGTGTCGGATGTGAGCGTGCTGCATCCTCCCCCGGAAGGAGTGCAACCAAGCAGGGGCCGATTGGCCGGTGGTGTGGCAGAACCCGTAAGTGTCTCCGCATAAGGAAACAGTGTTGGCGGCGGCTTGCCTTCATCCAGCAGATACTGATGGTAGCCAACATATGCATCATGCAGATTGGAGATCGTGTTGCTCTGTCTGGCTTGCTCACGAACAACCCCGAACACCGGGAAGAGGATCGCCGCCAGAATCGCGATAATGGCTATGACCACGAGCAGTTCGATAAGTGTGAACGCACGTATAAGTCGGTTCTTTTGCCAGGTTGCCATGGTTCGTATAGTCTCCATCCGTGATCACCAGGCTGACCTTCTGGTGTCTTGATGCTGCGAGCAGATTGCTTTAACGGCGAACTTTTCGGCCTTAACCGTGTCTCCGTTTAGAAGCTGTGAAGAGGCCCGTTGGGAACGGAGGCGCTCTTATAAACAAATTGTGAGTACGGTACCGACTTGGCTGTACCATTCAAGAGCAGTACCGGGATCTGGTCGCCGCGAGCAATCGCAACATGGTAGGTACACCAGGTGATGACCGTTTTATCGTCAGGCGGCGTTGGGTATTTCAACTGATTGGGCGGGTCGTTCGCTCCGATTGTTCCCGTCCAATCCAGCGCGTAGTGAACTTCTTGTACTGCAGGAGAAACAGGCAGCCCAGAAGCATTTAGCTGCAGACCCGTATCGTAGCTATCATAGCTGTAGAAATACGCGTTAGAGGTTCCTGATAAGGTTCCTGGCGGATACACAGCGCCTGTAAACACCTTGGATGGGTCGTTATTGGGATTATCGGGACAATGGAACAGACTTGTATCGTTCGCGTACTTGCCAAGTGCAAGCGGGCGATTTCGCACTTTGCCGGCAGGCAGCGGCGTTCCACTTCCGGTATACAGCGTCGTTGTGTTTATGTATGGGTTGCAGAGTAGAATCGGGGGATACTTCTGCATATCTTCATGATAGAGCTTTACAGCTTCGCCAATCGAATGCAATTGAGACATACAGGCTGTCTTTTGCGTCGCCTCTCGCGCTCGGCCAAAGACCGGGAAGAGAATCGCCGCAAGGATTGCAATTATCGCTATGACGACGAGGAGCTCAATCAGGCTGAAGCCTCTTCGCCCCATGCTTCTGCTTGCGCCAATTCGCATCGCTGTCATCTCCGTCCTTCCACTCTGGCCACCAGGGCCATCAATCCACACGACCGGTTGTTTGACTAATGCCATAAAGTCAATGTTCCGCGCAATGCGCGAGGCCGTAACAATTTTGCGATGGCAACTACGGTGCTGCACTATGAACTGGAAGCGCATAGGTGAGGTACATCGACGTTAGCCACTCCCCCACGAAGATCGCTGCCAAAAACCCTATAACCATAAAAGGACCGAATGGAATCGCGGTATCCGCTGGTTTCCAGTTGTCCTCTTCAGCGAGGCCGGGAGTGTTGATCTCCCTGCGCTGAAACAGGTAACGAACATACTCCACAGCATCTTCTAGCCAGACTACATAGAGAATGTCACGAAGTTCTCTGCCCAGAGTCGACGGATCCTCGTCTTCTACATCCGTAATGGTTTCGGATGCCGGACTTGATTTCCCTGCTTTACGGGCTCTTCGTCGCAGCATGATCATCGCCGGCCCTACAATGGCCCCTGAACCTATGCTCAGTGCGACCCAGATAGGTACCAGCCGCAGCGAGTTTGCACCACGCGGCACGATGGACACCAGCATGGCTCCCATCGCGCGAGCCAAAAGGACGTCGCCGAGCCCCATCGCCTCAACGCGTTTCCAGATCCATCCGACAACGCGAACGGAACCAAAAATTGCAATCCCAGTAAGCGCGCCAAGTATCGAAGTCGGCAAAATGCCGTGGTACAGCGCGTGCCCAGGTTCATGCGTGGCAATGCCGTAGACATCTCTGCCTACGGCGATCGCAAACACAAGCAGGTTGAGCTGGTTCGGAATGAGAAACAGCTCCATATCGATACTGTAAATTGGCACAAGCAGTGCGCCAAACATAGTTAACGCGATAACATTCGCCATATCCGGCTGGAACCGGAGATACAGTACCACAAATAGCACGCCCGTTAGCAGTTCGACCCAGAAGTAACGGGACGAAATTGGCTTCTTGCAATACCGGCATTTACGGCCACAGATCAGATAGCTTAACAGGGGAATCAGGTCTCCCCCCATCAGGCGGTGGCTGCAGTTCGGGCAATAGGACCATTGCGGCGAAACGAGCGAGCCGTTCCGTGGCAATCTCCAGATGACTACGTTTAAGAAACTGCCGACAGATATTCCGAGCAGAAATGTGACAATGCAGCCGAACCATACTTCTCGTGTCATACCGTTTCGATCATGCATCGCACAAAAGAGACCCGGCGCGCACCCTGTGCAAATTCGCCGGGTCTTTCATCCATGCTACTGCCCTCTACTCCTTTGTGGCTCCGCCGGACTTGGCATCGTCGTCCTGACCACCTGAGAGGTTTGAGATAACCGACAACAGCGGGGCAAACATCGCTATGACGATAAACCCAACGCATACGCCAAGGAAAACGATCATAACAGGTTCGATAGCTGAGGTCAACGACTGAAGTGCAGATTCCACTTCACCTTCGTAGAACTCCGCGACCTTGCTGAGCATCTGATCAAGAGCTCCAGACTCTTCGCCAATCGAGATCATATGCACCACCATTGGCGGGAACATCTTGCTCTTCTCGAGAGGCTCGTTGATCCTGTCTCCTTCACGAATTCGAGCGCGTGCGTTCATGATCGCTTCTGCAATGATCTCATTACCAACGGTGCCAGCAACGGTTTCCATCGCCTGCAAAATAGGTACGCCAGAGACGAGCAGCGTAGAAAGCGTTCGCGAGAATTTGGCGAGACAGATCTTGTGGCCCAGCTTGCCAAAAACAGGAACCTTCAGCTTCAGGCGATCGATAACTCGCCGTCCGATTTTAGTGGTACCTGCATACTTGATGCTGAACCAGATCGCAGCAATGATGCCCAGACCAATAAACCACTTCGTTTTCAAGAAGTCGCTGAAGTCTACGAGCCACTGCGTCATCATTGGCAGCTCTTTAACACCAAGGTCGTGGAAAAGTTCAACGAACTTCGGGACGATGAATGTACAGAGGCCAAGAACGATCAGGATCGCGACGATAACGACGATGACAGGATAGGTAAGCGCCGCCTTAACCTTACGGCGAAGCTCCATATCCTTCTCAAGGAAGTGCGACAGGCGCTGCAGCGATTCTTCAAGAACTCCACCGACCTCTCCTGCGCGGATAAGTCCGATGAACATGTTGCTGAAGACTTTTGGATACTTCTGCATCGACTTGGAAAGTGTCTGGCCGCTTTCGACCTCCACCTGGATCTCTCGCAGGATTCGCTTCAGTTTTGGGTTCTGAGTCTGCTCGCCGAGCACATCAAGTGCGCGAACGAGCGAAACGCCAGCGTCAATCATTGTTGAGAACTGGCGGCAAAAAATAGAGAGGTCCTTCAATTTGACGCGGCCAAACCCGCCGCCAGCATTCTTTTTCTTGCCTGCGGCAGTCTGTTTCAGGTCGCTTACGGCAAAGCCCTGTTCCTGAAGTCGCTTTTTCAGGATATCCTGGTTCTCTGCCTCCGAAGTTCCGGTGCGTACCGCACCGGTGGTATCTCTAACCGTGTACTGGTAAACGGGCATAGCAGTCTCCTACAGTTCCCTCACGTCTACTGGCGTTGGTATCCGGGCTGCCCTGGCTGGGGCATGGTCGCAGTCTTAATCATCTTCTCAAGCTCCGACGGGTTCTGGGCTCGAGTCATCGCCTCTTCGAACGAGATCGTACCACGTACGTACAGGTCCCGGAGGCTCTGATCCATAGTGGTCATTCCCAGGCTGGCGCTTGTCTGAATCATCGAGGTGATCTGGTGGGCTTTAGCTTCTCGAATCAGGTTTCGAATTGCAGGGGAGGCGCGCATGATCTCCAGGCAGCAGACGCGGCCGGGCTGGTTTGCTCGGGGAATTAGTTGCTGGCAAAGAATTGCCTGCAGGTTGTTGGATAGCTGCAGTCGCACCTGTTCCTGCTGGCCGCCAGGGAAAGAGTCAACGATACGTTCAACAGATGTGGCCGCAGAGTTGGTGTGAAGTGTGGCGAAGACAAGGTGACCCGTTTCAGCGGCAGAGACTGCCATCTGCATGGTTTCAAGGTCTCGCATTTCACCAACGAGAATTACATCCGGATCTTCGCGAAGAGAGGCGCGCAGAGCGTTCTTGAATTCGAGTGTATCCTGGCCAACTTCACGTTGATTGATAACACTGAACTTATGGTTATGCAGGTATTCGATAGGGTCTTCGATGGTAATGATGTGCTTGCTCTCTTCAGAGTTGATGCGATTAATCATCGCGGCAAGCGTCGTCGATTTACCCGAACCTGTTGGCCCGGTAACAAGAACCAGACCGCGGGGAAGTTTTGTCAACTCCTCGAGCACAGGAGGCAGACCAAGCTGCTGCAGAGTTGGGATCTTTTGAGGAATCTGCCTGAAGGCCATTGCGCAGTTACCCTTATCGCGGAATACGTTAACGCGGAAGCGGGCAATGCGTGCGAGCTGATACGAGAAGTCGAGCTCTAAATCGGTTTCAAACCTCTGGATCTGATCATCTGTTAAAATGTCGTAAATGAGTCTCTGCGTGTGCTGTGGAGACATCTTTTCCCATGGCATCGGCACAAGCGCACCATCGACACGAATAATGGGAGGAATGCCTACAGCAATATGAAGGTCCGAAGAGCCTTTGTCGACCATTGCGCGAAGCAAGTCATCAATATGAGCATCGTCAACTGACGCAGGTCTCGTTGCGGCAGATGGCACCTGCTGGGTCACCCCGCCTTGACCAGGAGCCAACGGGTTATATGCGGTGGGAACCTGTGGTGCGAGCGGGTTGTAGGGCTGCGCTCCTGGGTTCATCCCGGGTACCGGTGGCACGCCAGGCTGATTCGGGAACTGGTTGTTGGACATCTATACTTTCTCCCCGTTTACGGGCCTCAGTTGAAACACTTATTGAAACGACGGAAACAGGATTATTTGGACCAGCTTCCTGCCATACCATGGATTTGGTAAGGCAGGAAGCAAACAATCAAGGATCGAGTTGGAGACTAGAACCCAGCGGTAAAGACGACGCGCATAACCTCTTCAGGAGTCGTCATGCCAGCGAGAACCTTAACCAGTCCGTCCTCTCTCAGTTCACGCATACCTGCTGCCTTCGCCGCAGCCTTCAGCTCAGTTAGCGGCGATCGCCTCACGACCATTTCGGCAAGCTCTGCATTCATGCACATCAGTTCATAAAAGCCGACGCGGCCCTTGTAACCGGTGTGCCTGCACGCCTCGCAACCGACACCACGCCACAATTGAACCATCTGATTCGCTGAGTCGGGCACGAAGCCAAATCGGTGAAGATCTGTGGCCGGCACCTCGTAAGCCTCTTTGCAGTTGCTGCAGATTTTTCGTCCGAGACGCTGTGCAAGAATTCCCTGAACAGTCGCGGCGATAAGGAAGGGTTCAATTCCCATATCGATAAGTCGGATCGTCGCGGAGGGCGCATCATTAGTGTGCAGCGTGGAGAGAACAAGGTGGCCCGTAAGTGCAGATTCAATCGCGATTTCAGCCGTCTCAAGATCGCGCATCTCTCCAACCATGATGATGTCAGGATCCTGTCGAAGGAAGCATCGAAGCGCGGTTGAGAAGCTAAGACCGGCCTTCTTGTTTACCTGCACCTGCGTAATGCCGCTCAGCTGATACTCGCAAGGATCCTCGATAGTTAGAATGTTCGTTTCAACGCTGTTCAATTTGTTGAGGAGTGAATACTGAGTGGTGGTTTTTCCTGATCCAGTAGGTCCTGTCGATAGAAGCATTCCGTTCGGCTGATTGGACAGCTCCTCGAGCTGCAGCCGCATGTCGTCGGTAAAGCCAAGCTTATTCAAACCGATCATAACGCTGCTCTTGTCGAGAATTCGCATAACGATCTTCTCGCCATGCAGATTCGGGAGACAAGAGACTCGCAGATCGTAATCCTTAGCATCGTACCGAATTCCAATGCGTCCGTCCTGCGGGACTCGCCGTTCAGCGATATTCATCTCCGCCATAATCTTGTAACGTGCTGTAAGAGGCATTTTGATATAGTTCGGCATCATCATGGTTTCGTGAAGAACACCATCAATCCGGTACCGCACCCGAACTCCGCGTTTATCCGGTTCGACATGAATATCAGAAGCGCGCTCTTTAATTGCCTGCTGAATAATCGTGTTGGCCAATCGCACAATTGGCGCGTCATCTGCGGCCTTTATGCCGTCCTCTGCATCATCTTCGGCTGAAGCAGCCTCGCCACGCGATGCGTACTGGGCCATCGCCTCTTTCATAACAGATTGGGCATCGGAATCGACGAGATCCCCACCCTTCATCGGGTTCATTCCGCCTTTGGCTGGCGCTACACCCGGAACACCCTCGACGGTTGTGCCGCCATAAAGCCTGCCAATGGCCTGCTCAATCTCATCGGGAGAGGCAAGAACACCGCGAACTGAACACCTGGAGACGAGTCGGAGGTCATCTGAGGCGGTAATGTTGTTAGGATCGGCCATGGCAACGTACAGGATGTTGCCATCCTTCTTAACCGGCAGAACATTATGCCTTTTGGCCACATGCTGCGGAACAAGGTTGATTGCGCTGGCATCGGGTTTATAGACGGTCAGGTCTACAAAGGGAACCCCCATCTCCTGAGCTTTGGCCTCATAAACGTGCTTAGGATTGAGTCCCAGATCAACAAGGATCTTTGCAAGGTCGCCTTTTGTCGTCGCCTGCGCCTTGCGCGCTTCCTCGATCTCGATCGACGAAGCGTATCCCTTTTCGACCATATAGTCGCCAAGACTCTTGCGTGCCATTACCATGAAATTTCCCTCGCCTATTCGCTCAATGCCGGATGGCCGGCCCTAATTTCTGCAGGCATTGAATCTGAGAGTACTACCGTATTGCGCCAGGGCATAACGGTAGTAAGGCTGACCGCAAAACGGCCAGGATGATCGCCCGATTATATCACACACGCCCGATTACCGCAAGCGCGGCTTTGCCACACAGATCGAAATCGCCGACAATGCTTCCACATTGGAAAGGGCTTAACCCTTCAAAACTGCCTCTTCCATTATATCTACCGGTGGCCACACACCGGTCCAGCGCTCGAAAGCTGCAGCGCCTTGATACACGAGCATTTTTGCTCCATTCAGAGTCCGACATCCCCTGCTCTCTGCTTCATGCAGAAGCCTCGTCTGAATGGGATTGTAAATAAGATCGTAAACCATCTGCCCTGATCGGAGCGCATCGATCGGAATTTCCGGAATTTCGCCGATTTCGGGATACATTCCGACCCGAGTCGAATTCACAACTAACTCGGAAGAATCTATACTGGCAGCAACTGCAGGTCTATCCGCAAGTGCGATTGCATCCACACTGCGATATCCCGCCTGTTGAATTGCGTCCGCCAGTTTCTGCGCTCGATCTAACGATCGGTTGGCTATCGTTACGTGAACCCCTTCGCTCACAAGTTTGAATGCGACGGATCGCGCCGCGCCGCCAGCCCCAAGAATAATGGCCCGAGAGTTCGAATCAGGCTGCCATAGGCTCTGTAGAGGCGCATAGAAACCGAATCCATCCGTATTGTCACCAACAAGCCCGTCCGAAGTGGAATGAATAGTATTTATTGCCCCAACTTCGGCGGCCTCCCGGGTAATATGGCGCACCAGTCCGAGAGCCGCCTCTTTATGTGGAATCGTCAGATTAACTCCAACAACTCCAAGCGACTGCAAGGCAAACAGCGCTGTGGATAGCTGATCCGGATGCACGCTGAATGGAACATAAATATAAGGAAGCCCTAGCTGTCTAAACGCAGCATTGTGCATAGCAGGAGATCTGCTGTGCTCAATCGGATACCCGAATACGCCGACAACCCTGGTGGCGCCATTGACAACCTGTATTGGAACGCTCACTTCGTCAACTCTATTGTCAGACTCCGACGACACGGTCAAAGTTCCTGCTCCCTGCCTGCTGCGGCCGTTCCAAATCACAGGTGCTTCAGGTGCCCACGCTTACGCAGCATCGCTAGCAGCACACGCTCTGGCGGCCGGCTGACATATCGGGTATAGGCAAATTCGTGCTTTTCAAGCGGCTTTACCATCACGGTGTATACACCAGACCGGTTGCCTCCCAGGATGTCTGTGAACATCTGATCGCCCACTATCAGAGTCGTATCCGGCGTAGTGCCCATCAACTCCATTGCTTTGCGAAATCCCTGGATGCCTGGCTTGCGCGCAGATCGAACGAAAAAGCATCCGAGGCGCGTCGCAATTCTTTCCGATCTCGTGCTTAAGACCGAATTAGAAAGAATGCAAAGCTTCATGCCTGCTTCCTGAAGCTCCGTAATCCAGGCAAGGGTCTCAGCCGTCATCTCTTCCTGATGCCATCGAACGAGCGTATTATCGAGATCAAGTAGGACGCCGGCAATTCCAAGTTCGCGCAGAGCGTTGATGTGCACATCATGAATATTGTTCACCGACCAATGCGGGCACAGTTTTACCCAGCCATGCCGGGCGGTGCGCGCAGGCGGATTGGGCCGCTCATGATTTTCGCTGCTCATTGGTCACCTCCACCAGCAGCCTGGCTACTCGCTTCTGCTCGTGCTTTGCGTATTGCTCGCTGATGCTCCTCAAAAGTCGCCGAGAAGATATGCTCTCCGTTTGGTCTGGCCACGTAATAGAGGAATTCACTCTTTTCGGGATGAAGCGCTGCTTCGAGCGAGCTCGCTCCGGGGCAGGCAATCGCGCCAGGAGGCAGACCTTCATGAATATAGGTATTGTACGGCGACGCTCTCTTGAGATCGGCATCAACGACTCGCGACTTATGCGGAATCCCATATAACACGGTCGCGTCGATCTGAAGCTTCATCTTTCGCTGCAGGCGATTGTTGATCACGCCGGCTATGCGCGGTCTATCTGCCGCCACCCGCGCTTCCCGCTCAATAAGTGATGCCTTTACGACGATGTCATGTAGGCCGCCAGGAGCAGAATCTATTTCGTGCTGGTAAGGACGATAGAAACGTTTGCCAAAGTTCAATAGCATCTCAGTAACTACCTGTGCTGGTGTGGTGTGCGGCACGAAACTGTACGTGTCGGGGAAAAGATATCCCTCAAGTGTGTGCCCTGGAAGTGGAAACTCTACTGGAATTGCAGTATACACCGCAGGATCGGACACATATTTCATAAATTCTGCTGAAGTTAAAATCTTACGTTGTTCCAGAACCCGGCCGATCTGCTCCAGCGTAAAACCTTCAGGGATCGTGACCCGTGTACGGTCTTGCGCGCTATCGTTCGGACCAGCAGCGAGCCGATCGATGACAGCCTCGAGCGTAACGTCACCAGAAAACTTGTATTGGCCAGATTTTAATGCACTGCCTTTGCCATCAAGCCTTGCACGGATAACAAACACATAGGCGCTATGGATTACGTTGTTTCGTTCCAGAGCCTGGCCAATTCCAAGAATGCCCGTATGGGCGGGCACCGAGAATCGTATCGGTCGATCGCCTACGTGGGCCGGCCGGCAAAGGTAAATCCATGCAATTGCAGCCGCAACAATTGGCACAATGATATAGGCGAGCATGCGAGATATCAGCGTCTTTCGACGCTGCTGCTCCGCTTTCCGCAGCCTGTTTTCTGAGCCATTTTTCTTGCTGCCTGAACTCACACTCGTACCTTTTCCTCATGTGCCACCCGATCACTCGCGGATTCATTTTTGTCGAGATAGGCCTGTAAAATCAGGCAGGCTGCAACAGAATCGACCACTTTTTTCACCTCTTTGTGGTCCCTGCCAGCCTGATACAATAGTCGTTCGGCCTCACGTGTCGACATTCTTTCATCCTGAAATGCTATAGGAATCCGAACGTTTCGCCTCAATGTCGATACGAAGTCACGTACCTTTTCGGCCTGGATCCCCTCACTGCCGTCCATCATCACGGGTATTCCAACGACGATCAATCCGACGCCCTTGTCAGCGACAAGGTCACGGATGGCAGCCATGTCCTTGCGCCATCCCTCCTGCCGAATAATAGTTTCACCCGGGAAAGCCATTCTCTGGCGCTCATCGCTTATCGCCGTTCCAATTGTCTTTGACCCAACATCCAGGCCTAGCGCTCGCATCATCGCAGTTGTCCTATTCCAGAAGGACTGAATCCAACAGGCAGCCGTTTTAAAAGGATTAGAAAAACTCCCGAAATACTTACACTAATTGGTATTACCATCAGGGCAACACGCCATCCCATCGAACCGATCGACAGCGCGCCAACCAACCAGGGAATTGTCGAGGTACCAGCGCTGCTCGCTGCGGCAATGCCGCCAATGGCGCTGCCCAAGTTACCGGGAAATCGATTCCCAGCTTCAACTAGAATTGTGCTATAGATCCCGCCGAAGCAAAGCCCTGTCTGAAATACAAATAGCATTGTAGCGTGTGCGTTCGAGGAGCTAACAGCCAACACCGCTCCAATCGCTCCTGAGAATGCCAGTACTGCCCCAATAGAGGTCGCCCGAAACCGCAGCAGTAAGGGCCCCATTGCTAGCCGACCGAAAGTCATCGCGAGCCAGAAGACGCTTACGACCCGCCCCGCCCACAGTGGACTGCCAATCTGGTCTCTGAAAAAAGTGGGCATCCAGCCGAAAAATCCTACCTCTGCGCCCGCATAGAAGAGCTGAGCAATGCAAAGGAGCGCATAAGCCGGCTGCAGGAACAACTTTAACAGGGCACGCCGGTCCAGCGCGGGGCCAGCAGACCGTTTGACCACGCTCTTCTGGAAAACTGCAACAAGAGTGAGCAATGCAGCGAACAGCGCGATGCCTACATAAACTTGCCGCCATGAGGTTCCGCTATCGAGTGAATGCGCAACAATGGCTGGCCCGATAACGGCGCCGCACGCAAACGCAACCTGGCAGGCATTTAGCATGCTTCCCCGTCGCGCAACAAACAGGTCGCCAATCAGCACATTCGCCGCAGTTTGCATGCCGGCTCCGCCCGCACCCATGAGAGGTGCAGCGCACAGAACCGCCAACTCACCCCGGGAGATGCTAACGAGAAAAACTCCTGCTCCAAATGCTATTCCTGCAGCGGTAAGTACGCGCTTACTACCAAGGCGGTCTGCAAGGTAACCACAGATCAAAACCCCTGCGATGCAGCCAATGAAGCTGGCAGACATAATCCGTCCCTGGTGGGCAGGATCAAGGTGAAAGGCACGACCAAGTTGCGGCAATAAAAGCCCTATCGCACCCAGATACGCTCCGTAGACTGCATTTACAGCAAAGCTGGCGGCCACAATTCGGCCCCTGCCACCCTTGAGAATCGGCTCATTTTTAAAGGCTATTTCTGATTCATCGGCACATATGCTGCTTTCGGTAATAGCGAATTCCAGTATTGTCTCCATCCAGATGCGCACGTCTGCACGACGCTGCCTGTAATTACAAAAAGATACCGTTTGAGTATACCGCACGGTCCCGATACGTATTCTTAACAGCAGCCTATCAGGAGCATCGAACACCCCGATGGAGCTTGAATCAAAGCCCCGCATCTGCTACAATTTGCTGCGCACAACCAGTTAGTATGGATTACTCATGAAATTCGTAATGCACGGGCGCAGCAAGCAGCGCCACTACCATTGGTGAGCAATCCAGGTTAGGTTATGCGAACGCACACGAGGAGAATTCAATATTATGTCGCCCACAACCCGCAGTAGGGAATGGAAAGAGCTAGCCACGCAGCTACGTGCGGACAGCATTAGATCTACGACGGCAGCCGGATCCGGGCATCCGACCTCCAGCATGTCTGCCGCAGACTTGCTGGCAGTTCTGCTCGCAGACTACCTTTACTATGATTTTGACAATCCTCATAGCCTGAATAACGACAGACTTATCTTTTCAAAAGGCCACGCCGCACCCCTACTTTATGCCGTGTACAAGGCTGCAGGCGCAATTACAGACGCCGAGATGTTAACACTGCGCCAATTTGGCAGCCGCATTGAGGGTCACCCCACACCCATTCTGCCATGGGTAGACGTTGCCACAGGCTCACTCGGTCAAGGTCTCCCAACAGGCGTCGGCATGGCCTACGTAGGCAAGTATCTCGACAAACTTCCGTTTAAGGTTTGGGTTTTGCTGGGTGACAGCGAAATGGCTGAGGGCAGCGTTTATGAAGCCCTTGAACTTGGCGGACACTACGAACTTAACAACCTCATCGCCATCATCGATATGAACCGGCTCGGGCAGAGGGGCCCGACAATGCTCGAATGGCAATCCGATGTCTATGCGGCTCGTGCACGCGCGTTCGGATGGCATGCGATCGAGATAGACGGACTGGATGTAGATGCAGTTGATGCGGCTTACAAGGAAGCTCTCGCGAGCGATAAACCGGTATGTATCGTCGCTAAAACGAAGAAAGGCGCTGGAGTCTCGTTTCTTGCAGACCACGACAACTGGCACGGCAAGGCGCTGCCTCCCGCTGATGCCGAAAAAGCGCTTGCTGAACTAGGTAATCCTACTTGCGATCTTATCTACAAACCGAATCCGCCTCGACCAGGAACTCCTGCAGTGGGCGCAGATCCAGCAGCCTTCATTCCGCCTCAATATGAGCTTGGCTCAAAGGTGGCGACTCGTGAAGCCTACGGCGATGCCCTTAAGGCCCTGGGAGCGGCCAAGCCGGAAGTGGTTGTGCTTGATGGCGAGGTGAGTAACTCAACCTTCTCCGATAAGTTTAAACATGCCTACCCAGAGCGCTTCTTCGAAAGCTTTATCGCAGAGCAGCAACTGGTAAGCGCGGCAGTGGGAATGCAGGCTCTTGGCAAAATCCCATTCGCATCTACCTTCGCGGCGTTCTTTAGCCGAGCTTACGATCAAATCCGTATGGGAGCCATATCTCGCGCTAACGTGAGGCTCGTCGGCTCGCATGCTGGCGTATCCATTGGCGAAGATGGCGCATCTCAAATGGCCCTGGAAGATCTGGCGATGATACGCGGCGTTCATGGCAGCACGGTCCTCTATCCTTCGTGCGCCACCACCACCGCGCATCTTACCGCACAGATGGCGACACGCAAAGGGATCGTGTACATGCGGACGACCCGTGAGAAAACGCCCGTCCTGTACGGTCCGGATGAAAGCTTCCCGATTGGTGGCTCCAAGGTACTGCGGCATTCCGATAGCGATGTGGCCTGCGTTATTGCAGCAGGCATTACGCTGCATGAGGCGCTGAAGGCGTATGAGACGCTGAAAGCCGAAGGTATCAACATTCGCGTCATCGACCTCTACACGGTTAAGCCGATCGATGCGGAGACAGTTAGAACTGCCGCTTTACTAAGCGGTGGGAAGCTGATCGTGGTCGAGGACCACTGGCCAGAAGGCGGTCTCGGCGACGCGGTTCTGGAAGTGTTCGGGGGACCGGTTGGCATTCATCCTAACATTACGCGCCTCGCGGTAAAGGATATGCCTACCAGCGGAAAGCCCGCAGAACTGCTCGACGCAGCGGGCATCAGCGCACCGCACATCGTCGAAGCGGTGAAGGCAGCCATCGCCGTTTAATCCGTTGCGCGCCGCCGGTCAGCGCTTTGACGAATTACACGTAAACGTCCGGCAGGAGCGAATTACTGTAGGGGCGCCGATCGGCGCCCCTTTTTCACGTAAACAGCCAACCTTTATTTTTGCAAAGTGAAGCCGGACGAAGTATAATCACGTCATATCAAGTGTAAGGTAGTTTTGCAGGGTTGCGCAGTTTTGCGCTAGTGTGAAAGAGAGGAATCACGCATGTCCGTATTCCTGATCGTAATGTTTCTAGGTATGGTTGGACTGGGATTGATGGCGATTCCAGGAATTGGCAGGGGCCATGGAGTTCATGCTGGCATGCACACAACGCATGGGCCCGTACATGTCGGCGGTGCACATGGGCCAGCAGCCCATGCTCCTGGCGCCCATGCATCCCCTTCAAACGGCAACTCAACCAATGCGGAAGCAGCTATGGCGTCATCTCTGCGCTGGTTTCCATCTCCGCGGATGGTATTCAGTTTGATCACTCTTTTTGGCGCTTTCGGGTTTGCGCTAGAATCTGGCGCTCATCTACATGAGCCATTCGCAGCGTTAATCGCAATCATCCCTGCCGTTCTCGTCGAAAAATACGCGGTAACGCCTGCATGGAACAGTTTAATGCAGTTTGAGGGAAAGCCGAGTTCACCGCTAGAAGAGCTTGTAATGACGGAGGCTGAGGCAGTTACGCCGTTTAGAAACGGCAAGGGAATGGTGACAGTTATACGCGATGAACGTGCTGTACAACTCCTGGCGCACCTGCGTGACGACCAGAAGACGGTGGAAGTTCATGTTGGCGATAAGCTGGTAATTGAACAGGTCGATTCTCAGAACGAGCGCGTCACAGTCTCGATCTGCTATTCGTAATCAACATGTGCGCATTTGGACAGCGTCCATTGTCAGGGCGCTGAACAGGAGGATCCCATGGAGTGGATCGTCGGACTTACGGTTGGTCTATTAAGTGTATTTATCGTTCTTCCGCTCATTGCGAGCGCATTCTATCGAACGGTTGAAGCCGGAGAGATTCGACTCGTTAGCTGGGGCCAGAAGGGCCTGAGAGTCTATCGTGGACCATGCAAAGCATGGGTTATTCCGCTAATGACCTCGACGCGTGTAATCCCTGCTTCGGCAATCAATGTCGATATTGAGATCACAGACCAGACAGCGGATGTTGACGTAAACGGCAAACCAGCGCCAGTTAAAGTAACCGTTCGCGCATCTGCCATTGTTAGCGTTGGTGAAAACGACTCGATGGTGAACACTGCGGCCAACAAGTTCTTCTCTAAACCGCAGATGGATCAGCTCTCGACACTAACTGACGTGCTTTCTTCGGCAGGCAGGAGAGCTATCAACCTCCTAAAGCACGATCAGCTCTTCAACGCAAGATCGGGCTCTGCGACTGCAGCCGGCCGCATCGAAACCGCAGCCATAACTGGCCGCGCGCTTGAGCCGGATGATGATGAACTCGCTGTTATCATCAAAGATGCATGTTCTCGTGAGCTGCTTGATCTTGGTCTGGCCTTTAACAGTCTTAACATCAAAGCGGTTCTCAGCGAGGTCGCTGAGGCGAGGAGACGAGAATCAGCTGCACGCGCAAAAGCCAGCGCCGATGTTGTCCAGGCGCAAGAAGAGCAGCGCTCACGCATAGCTCAGCTTGAGGCCCAGCAGAAGGTTAACGATCAGGAAAAGAACCTGAACATGCAGATCGCGTCTAACGGCGCAGCAATCGCGAGAGCAGAGGCAGAAAAGCAGGCGGCTGTTCGACAACAGCGCGAAGCGGAGCTCGCCGCGAGCCAGATTACTCAGGCTCAAGCCGATGCCGAGCAAAACGTTATCCAACAAGAGGCGGAAGGTCGCGCCCAGGCAGCACGTATTAAAGCGATTGCAGAAGCCGAGGCAAGCGCCATCCGCATGAAGGCGGAGGCGCTGGTTGCAGCCGGACAGTCTTATCTCGATCTGCGCCGACTAGAACTGGCTCCCGCACTCACCAAGGAGGTCGCGCTGGCGCTTTCAAACGGCCAGTTTGTGAACTTCTCGGGTGGCGGCGACGGCAGCAGTGCAGCCGCTTCTGGCTCTGAGGACGTCCTTCGGGTAGTCCAGACTCTTATGGCGGCACAGGTGATTACTGGCAGATTCGGTGGACCAGGCAATCCGCTTCAGAACGTAACCCCGCCGGATGCGCCCCCAGACCCTCCGGTGGCATCAAAGAACGTGGCAGTTCCGCCGTTGAAACCGGCACAAAAGGCGCCGCCGCAAATGCCGAGATAGCCATGGGCGCTGATGGGTGCCTCTTGTAGGCGCTAAACCGGCTGTCTTTCATCTCTAAAATATCCCCCTCCTTCCGCTATGGGCGCAACCCGAACGAGAAGCAGGGGGATAAAAATGTCACATTGGCGGCACTACAGGCGTCCCATCGAGTAACCTTAATTGTTATCTGCCGGCATGCGAGCCGCACAATGGTGGGTCGCGGCCTGCATCCACATCCTCTTAGAAAGAACTAATGAACTCTCTTGTAGGCATGACGACATCTGAAATTACCGAATTGTTGACTTCAATCGGTCAGCCGTCTTATCGTGGCAAACAGATCTCGGCATGGATCTATCGACGAGGGGCAACCTCTTTTGATCAGATGACGGATCTTTCTTCGTCCCTTCGTCAGCGTCTGGCCGAGCAATCCTCCGTTGGATTGCCTGAGCCTCAGCATCGTGCAAAGTCGGATGATGGCGTAGTTAAATATGTGCAGGCGTTTCATGACGGTCAATCTGTTGAAAGCGTGTACCTGCCGTATGAGGACCGTGTTTCAGCGTGCCTATCCAGTCAGGTCGGATGTGCTGCAGGCTGCACCTTCTGCGCCACTGCCCAGGGTGGGCTCGCACGAAATCTAACTGCTGGCGAAATCGTGGGCCAGTACCTGAGAATGCAGTCCGAAAGTGAGCGACGCATCTCTCACGTCGTATACATGGGCATGGGCGAACCTATGTGGAACTACGACGAGGTTATCAAGAGCATCCGATTGCTGGGAGATGAGGTCGGGCTCTCATATCGTCACATAACGGTTTCAACCGTTGGCGTTCCCGCTGGCATCGTTGCTCTGGCAAAAGAGAACATCCCGGTCACGCTCGCCCTTTCGCTTCATGCGCCAGACGACGAGACGCGAAGCCGAATGATCCCAACCGGGCGCAAGTGGAAAATCGATGAGATTTTGTCGGCATGCGCACAGTATGCACAGATTACCCAGCGCAACCTGACATTTGAATATCTGCTTATTGGCGGCGTTAACGATAGCCTGGAGCAGGCAGCCGAACTGGCACGCGTATTGAATCGGTATCACCTACCTGGAAACGTGAATCTCATTCCGTTTAACTATGTGGAAACAGAACAGGGTTTCCGAAGACCGAGTCGTGACAGCATTGGGATTTTCCGAGCGGAACTGGAAAAGAGGGGCCGAACGACTACGCAGCGGATGACGCGCGGCCAACAGGTATCCGCAGCCTGCGGCCAGTTACGCCGAATGCACGAGAGCGATAAGCGCAGCGTTACGATCGAATTGACAGAGTTGGGAATGGGCAAATGTTGATACATGCGCGCGCAGGCCGCTGTCAACCCGAGAAGTGGTTTGATGCCCCAAAGTACAGCGCTGCGATTTGTTTGGTAATCATTCTCTGCGTATCAGCCTCAAATGGCTGTGCAAAACGCAAAAACGTCGTTGACAAAAAGCCCACAAAAGAGGAATTGGCGCTAAAGGCCCGCAAGGAGATCCCGGGAGAGATATCCGGGCGAGTTTGGACCATCAAGTGGTTCAAACGCTCAGTAAAAGGCAACAAGGCGCTCAAACTCGAGCTTGTTTCATACTCCTCGGAAGGATCCATAACAGATCCGCAGAACCCAACAGTTCTGCTCCACGATGTTCGTGCGGAGATATTTCTGGAAGGCATCCACACGGCAACAATTACAGCCGATACAATGCGTGGAAATCAGCAGGAGCACGAACTCGTTGCGACCGGCCATGCACGAGTCGTCTCACTTACGAATCCACCAGATACCGTAGTTACGGCTAATACGATCACTTTTAATACCAACACAAATATCATGATAGCCTCGGGGCATGCCACTGCGATGCAAAAAGGCGCCGGCAACAAAACGTCCTTCACTCAGGGAGACAGGTTAAGGTTTGACTCGCGTCTGAAAGAGATGCGAAATGACTAAGAGCAGTCCAGCACCCATATCCTATCCTAATGGCAATCGCGGTCTTATTTCGGCAGCGGTCGCCGGTCTGTACCTAACCAGCCTCACAATCGCTTCAGTGGCGAACGCGTATGCCGATAATCCACCGTCTGCAGGACATACCGAAAAGCGCGTTGTGATTGGAGACGTGGTTATTACCGGGTTTTCGTCTAGCAGGGCAGCGCAGGGCGAACGAGGATTTACAATTCTCGGTCCTGGGGTAAGAGTGGTTGCGCCGGATCCAGAATCACATTCTATTGTCGAGCTGGTAGCGGACACCGTAAACGGAACCCCATTTGAAAAGGACCCTGTTGGCAAGATCGACGTACAGGGGCATGTCCATTTTCACGTCACGAGACAGGCAGCACAGGCATCCAAATCGCACAGCAAATTGGTGCAGCCATCGACGCTCGATGGTTCTGCCGGGCATATAACCTATGTGCGCGCCACCGGAGTCATTACACTGACCCAGGGTGTGCGCGCGACAGTCACTGAACGCCTTAGTCTTGCTCGCCCAGCTCGAATTACCGCCGACACCGCAGAAGCAGACCTGAAGACAGAGCCCGCAACGCTGATCCTGCGAGGAGCTGAGCGGCGCAATACGCTTGTCGTTGCCCCTGCGAATGCGGTGAATGCCGGTTCGACAAAACAGTCGAGCGCACCGCGCGCCTACAACTTCAGTATGTTTTCGGAGGCGCGCTTTCAGCCCGGTCATATCGGCGAGTTCACTGGCCCGGGAGTGATTGTTGAATCGGACCGAGATGCCGCCGGGAATCGCGTTTGGATGCGTTCGTCACACCTGCTTTCGGATTACGACAATGCAGTTTTGCAGACTATTCGAACGGGCGCCTCTGTTGAATTTCGAGCCGAACAAACGATATTGGGAAAGCAGGTTCAATCTGCCGCAGGATCGGCGAATACTGCCGTTTACCACACCGATACGCAGCTGCTTGACCTCTCAGGAAGTTCGAAAACGAGATTTGAAAATCAAGAGAAGCTTGTTGGTCCAGGCGTTTTTGAGTCAGATTCCGTCGAGTTAAACTTGAATGCGTCGCCCTACAAGCTAACCGCTTCGGGCGACCGCACGACAAATGTTATCGAGTTCAGCCTAAAGCAACTGAGCCCTGATGGTACGGTTTCGTCGCTGCCGGTGCGAATTGAGGGTTATAAATCTATCCCAGAACTTACCGCGAAATCGGCAACATTCACAGGCCCCGATACAACAGCGACCATTGGGTCTCCAACGAACTCTGCATCACGCAGTCTGGTTATTCACTCCGACCAGTTAAAGCTTGAGTTCCGAACTTTCGATCACCAGGTTCAGAGGGTCATCGCCAGTGGCAAAGTTCGTTACCGCCTTTACCGCCCGCCCCATACGCCCAAATTACAAGATCCTTTGAGCCTAAAAGGCACTGCAGATCGAATAGACTACCACCCCCAGCTTGGGGCAATAACCGGAAATCCGAAGGCGCCCGTTCAAAATCAAGAGCTTCAGCTAATTCACTTCCAGTGCTCTGTCGATGCGCCAAACAGGCTCACTTCACCCGGCATGGCTGTCGCGGAGAGTGGCACCTATTCCGAGGCAAAAGATGGCCAGCCACACATTACGCTCGGCGGCAGAGTAGACACGACCAAGATCGTCGCTCCACTTGCAGTTCCAGGCGGCACGCGCACGATAGAATTAACACGTTTCACATACGCCGAATTTGCGCCTGGAAAGAGCTTCTGGGCGAAAGGCGATCGCCTTATCGGTTTGATTACGGAGATAGCAACACTCGGGGCACAGCAGACGATCCACTTACAGGAGCTGAACTGTGCTCAGGTTGCAGGTTCCATTGATAGCTCGTCAGGACTGGTTGCCGATACCGCGGCTGAAGGAAACGTACACCTGGCGGATATCTCCACGGTAACATCAACCGGCAAGAAGCCGTTGAAGCGATCCATGACTTCATCCAGCGATCGCGTACATTTTCTAGCAGCAAAGCAGTTGACCGAACTTACAGGACATGTGGCTTGTACACTCACCGATTCTGAGCGCCTTGCTTCTCCAGCAACCATGAGCGGCTCGTATATCTCAATATCCACAGGACAGCCTTTTCAAGACCTGACAATATTGAGCCCGGCTTTGGAACGAGTCGACGGCTCGCTGCATCTCTCGTTATTGCCCTCACAGGCGCCAGCTACACCTAACACGCGAACGATGAAAGCGAAAAAGCCGGCTGAAAACGACCAGATAGCGATTGATCATTTCGATTCCTTCAAAATGGAGCCGGGATTTCGCTTTTCGACGAAGGGCGCGAACTCCGTTGTTGATTATATCCATGGCGGAAATCACGTCAGGATTGCAGCTTCTGAGGTTACAGCTTTCCTCAAGGCAGACCAGTCTGACCTGGACAGCGCAGATGCCCACGGAAATGTACACTACGACATCACGGGACTGAATGCGCAGGGTTCCATTTCGAACGTGGTTGGAGTATCACAAGGGATGCACTTTGACCGTGACAGTTCGCATCTGCAGCTTACCGACGCCGTTTCGGCTACAATTGCGGACAAGGAAAATCTAGCGGAGCCAGCGTTAATTACAGGTGCAAACGTAGATATCACTGCAGAACTCAGCCAAACGATCGTCGCGATTTCAGGAGCTCCAGCGAGTTTTGACTGCAAACTTATCGGAAAGCAGTTAACGCGCAAAAACAATATTAAGGCTGAGTCAACAGCTCCTGGCGCACCGCCGATAACGCACCTTGCCGGTGCTGGCTTCCAATTTGCGTTGATGCAAACAGGCAGCGGCGCCCGACTAACTGGCCCGGGCTCCCGTCTGGTTGTGGATGAGTCTGTAAGGGGCAGTCATACCGAAATACTGGCTCCAACCATATCTGCGTATCTCGATGATACCCAGTCGACGACAACCCTGGCCAGGGCGGAAGGCGGCGTTCATTTCCTTTACACGTCGCCCATTGTCGAGCCTGTGGGTGAGCACACACTGCCTGCTGGCCCGGCTTTAGTGCAGACGTGCACGGGAACGGCGCTCCAGCTTTCGATGGTCTCGGCTGTAAGCAATGATTTTAAGGATTCTATGGACGCATCCGGACCCATGGATGTGACGCTCACAAACAGCGTTCGGCTCCTTGAACCAGCCAGAATTGTGGGAAGGGCGGGCCAAACGTTGCATGTTGATCTCGGATC
Organism: uncultured Chthonomonas sp.; assembly: GCA_903919615.1. Taxonomy (GTDB): domain Bacteria; phylum Armatimonadota; class Chthonomonadetes; order Chthonomonadales; family Chthonomonadaceae; genus CAIXIX01. Next base: position 10,514 of record CAIXIX010000301.1, on the reverse strand, counting down.
AGATCAGCGCATCTCCTGGAACGCGGCTGGTGGACAGATGACAGTACAGGTGAGGCCACGACCCGCAGAAGCCAGGAAGCGAGATGCGGAGCATGGCGTTAAGTGAGCAGGAAGGGTTGTAAGAGTTGAAAATAACGGCGCAGGATCTTGTCAAAGAATACCGCGGGCGACGCGTCGTGAACGGCGTTAGCCTGAGTGTTGAAGAGGGTGAAGTCGTAGGGCTGCTCGGCCCAAATGGCGCTGGCAAGACAACCACATTTTATATGATTGTAGGGCTGGTAAAGCCGCTTAGTGGCCACGTGATGCTAAACGACCAGGATATCACACGGATGCCGATGTACCAGCGTGCTCGCGCGGGCATCAGTTATCTACCACAGGAGACATCGGTTTTTCGCAATCTCACCGTAGAAGAGAACCTGATGCTCGTTCTCGAGATGCAGCCATACACAAAGGCAGACAGGCAAACTCGGGTCGAAGAGCTGATGGAAAGCCTTCATATCACGCACCGACGTAATAATCTTGGCAAAACCTTATCGGGTGGAGAAAAGAGACGCGTTGAGATTGCCCGTTCCCTTGCATCGAATCCACGCTTTATTTTGCTGGATGAGCCATTTACTGGCGTCGATCCGAAGGCCATTGAGGACATCGAATTGATCGTCCATCAGCTGTCCAAGGAGCAAAACATCGGCATTTTGATTACCGATCACCATGTAGAGGCAATGCTCCGCATCACCGAACGCGCATATATCGTTGCGGAGGGTCAGATGCGCTTCGAGGGTACGTCCGATCAGCTTCTTGGGAACAAGGACGCGAGAGACTTCTATTTTGGAGATCGATACGGAACTGAGCTTCCGGGCCATACTCATGAAGCCGATCCCCAAGGAGGCAGCAATGCGTCTCATTGACAAGCTGCTTCTGCGAGACCTGATTGGTCCCTTCATCAATGGCCTCGCAATGTTCACTATCCTTGTGTTCTCAGTCGCGTTTTTACCCCAGGCGATGGATGCGCTGCTTCAGGGCGCCGGTGTCGGCATTGTACTGAAGCTCATTCTGCTCATGATTCCGGAGGTTATAACACAGACATTGCCTATGGCAATGCTGCTCTCCGGCCTGCTTGGATTTGGCCGGCTCTCGGGAGACTCCGAGGCCGTGGCGATATTTGCTTCCGGCATCAGTTTCCCCAGAGCAGCACGAACCGTGGTGGTTGGCGGCGCACTGGTATCGCTGGTTGCTTTTGTTTGGAACGATGTCGTGGTTCCACCCTGCAAGCTTGAATTTGTGAAGTCGAGGCAGCAGCTTGCAAGCAAAGTCATGAAGTCGGATCGACCGCTGGACTATCCGATACGAAACAATGACGGCAATATTGATAAATATGTCACGATCGCCGGTTTTGACGCCCCAACGCACTCACTTAAGGACGTCACTATCATACAGTACTCACGGGACGAAAAGCGCCGAGGAGAGATCGAAGCGGAGCTCTTCTGCAAGCGCGCCGTCGCGAAAGACCTGAAAGCGATCAATGACTGGGCTTACTATGATGGCAGGCTAACAGTTTTTACGCCAGACAACGTAACCGGAGCAGTCAACGATGTAAGCGTTACACTGTTCGCTGAGCTCAAGTCGTCACCACAATCACTATCACCGGGTCGCAGCTTTGTTGATGTGATGGGCTCCGATATTACAGACCCTAGCGCTCTTAACTTTCGAGATCTTCGAAAAGAGGTTCTGCAGGACAGAAAGCAGGGTCGCATCGTCGAAGCTCGCGGCAAGGAAGTAAACCTCTATGGTAAAATTGCTCTGCCGCTTGCAGGTGTTATCTTCGGCCTGCTTGGCGCAGCGCTAGGGTGTAATACCCAGCGCGGCGGGAGCAAAACGGTCGGCTTTGGCATGGCCGTGTTTATCGTGTTCCTCTACTACGTTTTCTATCGATCCATGTGGGTAGTTGGGCAAAACGGCGGAATGCCGCCGATACTCGCGAGCTTTCTGGCAGATATTGTCGGAATGGTAATCGCGACTGCGCTTGCAGTGAAGGCGTCTCGCTAAAAGCGTCGCGCTAAGCGGTAATGAGCGTCACACGAGTCTCGTAGTATAAATGAGACTCACTGCGGCGAGCTCACAAGAGGCTCGAAATGTTCTGGACGTTACTCGCCCTCCTGCTCTGGGTAGTGTTGGGCGGGTTTATTTCATACTATGGGGATCTTCAGGGACGGCGCTGGGGTAAAAAGCGCGTCTCATGGCTAGGCCTGCGTCCCAAACATACGGCGATTCTAATCACGAGCATTACGGGCGGAGTTATCGCGTTGGGCAGCATCATCTCGTTGATGCTGATCGCGCCCAACGTACGCCATGTAATGCTGCGTGGTGAAAAGGCAATAGAGGACAACAAACGCCTCATCGCCGATCAGAAACAGCAGCAGATCCTGCTAAAACTTGAACGAGGGCGTGCGGAAGCCGATAGCCATCGCGTGCAGGCCGAAAATGACTTAAAGCTCGCACAGCGTCGTGAGGAAATTAGGGTCGCGCAAGGGCAATTACGTACTGAGAAAAATCGACTCGCCCTGTCCATTCAGAGCCTCGTAACCGCGAATAACAGGTTCGTTAAACTGCAGCAAGTTTCTCGTGTGTTGCATAAAAGCAACCAAACACTCCAGGACGAGAACCAGAACGTCTTTGCGATTAACAAAACCTTATCGGATCGGAACTACGGGCTCGAAGCACAAAAAGAGGAGCTTGAGCGCACAAACAAAAATCTTGCATCGGCGAATACCACTCTAAACGAGGTTAACGCTACTTTAAAACGAATTGGAGATACGCAACGCAGCGCAAACGACCTTTTCTATAACCGCAGCGTCGAGCTCGAAAAACAGAAGAACGCTCTTGAAAAAGAGGTCGCTGAGCTGACCCGAGATCGAGACGAAACTCTGGATCTGATGAGGCGCCGCGACGAACTCGCAGAGCAGATCAGCTCGTTAAACCAGCAAATTCGCCAGCAAAATGCCGTTCTTAGAACGGGACATGTTGTGCTGCGAGCCGGCGTAGAGTTGGGCCGGCTCTCCATTGATGCGCATCTTCGCCCGGAAGCCATCAAGCGCCAGGTCGAAAACCTGCTTCTTGCGGCATCTGAACAGGCCAAGTCTCATGGCGCCGCTCCAAGCGGAGGCGGAAGAGCCGTGCAACTCCTGCCTCGCCGCCAGGTGACGCTAACAGGCTACGAAGTAACCGACGAGAACTCGCAACTAGATTCTTACGCCGACCAGTGGTCGGGGCAAAATGATGCTTATGTGATCGTCGCTACAACGGCGGCGAACTGCCTCGATGGCGAGCCAGCCTACGTTGCGCTTCACCCCTATCGCATCGTACGAGTCTTTCCAAAAGGCGCCGAAGTCGCATCGCGTGTCATCGATGGCCACTCTTCAGTGGATACCATCATCGCGGCGCTGATGGCATTCCTTCAGAAGGACGTAAAAGAATCAGCTATTCGAGCTGGGACTATTCCCAGGGTAGATCCAGAATCTGGTGGGATGGAAGTAGGAGTTCTCGGAACTGCGGATCTCTTCCGGTTGACCGATCATGTCAGGAGAATGCATGGTCCGGTGGTGCTATCGGCCAGAGCGAGAGTCGATCTCTCATCTGCCGATCAGCTAAATCTCACTTTTCATGTATCGCGCCTGCGGACGGAATCGCAGGTGCTGCAGGCGCCCTGATGAGTCATGAGCCTGGCCCCGAACGAGACCGAGTCATTGCAATTGATCCCGGGCTCTCCAAGTGCGGGATGGCAGTCGTATGCCGCAACGGCGAGATTCTGTATCGCGCTGTTGTCACCACACCGAACGCGGCCAATCAGGTCCAGAAGCTTGTGGATACCTATTTCCCCGCCGGGCGCGAGCCAGTGGTAGTAATTGGAGATGGTACTGGAAGCAACATGGCTTCTGCGATGATACGCTCCTCCTATCCCTCGCTTAAGGCCGTTGTTACGGATGAGGCGCACAGCTCCCTGGAGGCACGTGCCCGATTCCTGCAAGATCACAAGCCCCGTGGATGGCAGAGACTATTGCCTGCATCGCTTCGAACGCCTAATAGGGCCTATGACGACTATGTTGCCGTGATCCTTGCAGAACGGTATTGGAAGAAACAGAGCTAAGATTAACCGTAAAATCACTAAATCTCTTGGTATGCACATGTTGCACCTGTTTGATTCCGTGGTATAATCGATTTGTCAGTTTGTCGCTTCATGACGAGCCGCCAATTTGACAGCAATCACCTATGCATTAATCAAGTCGTCTCAACCACAATGTTGCGGTTACTTGAGCAGTTCCTGCTCCTCTGGCACGAATCTTGCACATTACCTTTGTGCAAGTCTTCCTTACTAAGTTTTGAGGCAAGTAGAATGCTTGTCCGGCAAGACCGTTAAGGATAACGGGAGTGAACTATGGTCCGAAAACCTGCTCGTATAACAGCAATCGCAGCGCTCGGTATCATTACGGCTCATTCAGCCTGGGCGCAGAAGATCATTCAGACGCCAACGCATCGTTCGGTTACTCTCTCTCTTAATGAGGCGGGTGCTGATGAACGCGTGTCTGTTTACGATTTGAGCCTGTACAATCTGGCGCTGTCAGACTCTCTTTCGGGTAGTCTAGGAGCGCAAATCAGTGCCCATGACGGCATTTCTGGTAACAACCTGAGTTCGCCTGATCCTGCTCTACCGGCAACCACAAGCATTGTTAAATCGATGTCTGGTGACGCCCGTGCAGAGTCGGCTAACTCCGAAGGCAAGCTCTTCTTCGGAGTACCCGGTCAAACGGCAGGGTCGGACTATACGTACTCCCCGGCAGTTGGCGTAGTGCCAGAGTCGGGAATTACGTCGTTATATGCTGCACTTGTATTTGGAAGTGCGGTTTCATCGATTCTGTTGCGCAAGCGCAGAAAAAGCTCCGTGGTCGGCGACAACTGACATCGGGTGCACGTCATCGTTCTAAGTAAGTCATTACAACTCCCAAAGGACAACTTCATGCTAAAAACCCTGGCAAAACTCGGTCTCGCTGCACTCGCAGTCGCGACCATCAGTGGCGGTGCATTCGCACAGTCGCAGACGATCAACTTCGGTCCATACACGAACTCTTTGGTTCACTCGTTCAACTACGCAAAGTTCGATCCATCCTTGGGGACTTTGACGGAAGTAACCGAGACGCTCCTTGTCAACGGTACACTGACGGCGAGAGTAATCGACGGAAATGGCGGCGGCGACCATTATTCGAACTTCGCCATTGATAGCAGCGCAACTGCGTCAATTACTAGCACCGCATTGACTGCCACCAGTTCGGTTTCCAGTGCAACGTTTGCGGGAGTAACAACAACAGTTATAAACCCGGAGACTCCCACTGTCGTATCGAATAGCAGCACAACTCATCTGTTTTCTGGGCTTTCCGGGTTCATCGGCCCTGGCACGGTAACCGATGGTCTGTCTGTTTCACTGGGTTCAGTCGCCACTCTTAGTGGTAACGACATCGACAACGTGGGTCTCGGCTTTGGTGGCACGCAGAGCCTTGGTGGCAGCGTAACCATCGTCTACACCTATACTCCTGCCGTTGCTCACACCCCCGAGCCAGGCTCTGTGGCTCTGCTTCTTGCAGGCGGCACCACAGCCTTCGCGGGTCTGCGACGACGCCGCTCCCTCAAGAAGTAGCTTCTGCTTCTTAATGAGTGAAACTTAATCGCTCTGCATGGTTCTCCATGCAGAGCGATTTTTTTGTTGCTTGTGTGGAGTACATCCCTTCGCTGCACATGCATCCTTCCGGCAGGCGAGCGTCACTGATCACTGTTTATCGTACGCAGCCACTGTCCGGAGGCGCGCATCCCTGTAGGGGCGCTGCGATAAATTCTGAAACGCTCTGACTGACAAACTGCAAAAGCCGCGTCCCGGGTTCACTGCGCCCGCGCGAGGAACGAGCGATGAAGGGCGGAGGGTGACGGTTCGCACGCCGCTCCTGATTTCGATTCCCATCTTTCAAAGGGGCTCGGATCTGCAAGGGGGACGCAGCTTAACTCATCCTAAACTGAAGACCGATCCAGCCCATCGCGGCGCCCCTACACATCTGTTTCATTGGCCACGGCTGGTTTCAAATTGCAACATCATGCTCCGTTCCTGCAGGGCATAGTTTCGTACCTCGAATCCAAATTATGAAAGAATTATGAAAATAGTTTCTGCCCGCTCGTTCTGGTCCAGTAAAGCCGTGTTATAATCGAATGTGTCAGGATGTTTCTTCAAGACGAACCCCCAAACGTCTGCAGGGCTGAGAACTTTCTCTTTTAAGTTACTTCATCGGACTCGTTACGGTAACTCTTCGGTCTCCAATAGTCATGACCTTCCATTAGGATGGCAATATCATTGGGAGATCCTGATCTCGCACTCGAGTTGAGCATAGCTGTTGCCCAATTCAGAGATTCAGGACGATAGGAGTGAATGTGATTCGAATATCTGCGCTAATAGCAACATTTACCATATTAGACTTCAATATGGTACGCAAGTCTGACGCGCAGACGACAATCACAGACATTCTCACAGTAGCGCTGTCTCTATAAGAGATTGCTCCTGCGAGTAACGGCATCGTTTGCAACCTGACCGGTTATGCCGAACCCGCAGGGAATCGTTTCAACTGGTGGCCGGGCTTTCTACTTGTGAAACAATCACGTTAACCTACTACGAGACTCTGGTTCCAGGCACTGTGCCAGATACCGGAGATACATCGTTCTATAGAACGCCTAACATCCCAGAAGGAAACATTCATGCTCAGGAACCTAGCAACATTGGGTCTATCCGCAATCGCAATCGCTGCTGCATCCAGCGGCGCGCTCGCTTCAGGCGACGAGTCACAAACGATAAACTTTGGACCGTTTACGACAAGCACGGTATACAATCTCGACTTCGCGAAATTCACCCCGTCACTAGGAACCTTGACCGCGGTTACCGAGACCTTAACCGTTAACGGTACCGTCCAGGGCTTTCTATACGACGTGTTCAATCAGAACGGGGGGTTGTCCTACTCAAACTTCAATGTTACGAGCAGCTCAACCGCGACGTTGTTTGGCAGCGTGGTAACAACGAATAACGCTGTTACCATTGGGCCATACGCTGGAACCACTGTGGCAGGCGATACCTATGTGCCCGAAACACCTGTATCGGTATCCAATTCCTCGTTTAGCACGATCACATCAAACTTGACAGGTTTCATCGGTCCAGGCACTGCCCATGGCGGTCTATCCGTTAGCGCCGGTTATATGTCAGCAACCGCTGATGGACCGAGCGGGTTGTCCTACGGCGGCCTTGAAAACCTCAACGGCTCTGTGGTGATCGATTACACATACACTCCTGCTGTTCACACCCCCGAGCCAGGCTCCGTTGCTTTGCTGCTGGCAGGCGGCACGGTAACATTCGCGGGCCTGCGACGTCGACGCTCGCTCAGGAAGTAGTCTCTACCTCTGCGTGAGTTGAAACGAGTATCGCCCTGCATGGTTCCTCCATGCAGGGCGATACTGTTTTTCGTACGCTTGCACGTCACCACGCGGCGCCCCTACAGCAGGTACACAACTCGCTCTCCACCCTGCCTCACGGTTGTAACTGAGATGACTCCGTTTTGGAGCAGATACTCTCTTGCTGCCGCAACACCTTCTCCAACATGCGATATTCTGTGACTGTCATCACCAAAACAGAATGAAACGTCCATCTTAACCGCACGCTCAATAATCCAGGGAGCAGGATAGGGCTCGCCCAGCCCCTTTCTCCACCCCGCTGTGTTCAAGTCTAAGATACCGTCGTTCGCCTTGATCGCCTCTAGCGCGCGATCTGCTGCTGCTCGAGCCTTCGCTGTCTGTAAAGTCCAGCCTTCGATGCCGGCAAGCAAAACATTGCGTTTGATGAGATCCAGGTGCCCAACGACGTCCGGCTTGAGGGCGTCGACCATAGTCGCGATCTCATCATAATATGCCGTTGCCAGCGCTTCAGGCCCGCCACACGCTTCCATCGCCTTTACCCAGTCCTCAACCTCACCATCGATCTGAATTTCGTTTACGAAGTGGACCGATCCAACGAAAAAGTCGAACAGCGGCTTGCCATTCGGTCGCGATCTTCTTCGAAAATCCAGCATCTTCTCGACATACGTAGATGCTGGGACAACTTCGGCTTCAAATCCGCAGATGACATCCAGGCGATCGGCATACTCAGCGGCAATCGCGGGAAGATCGATCATGTACTGATCAAAATCTGAAATCGTCTTCTCAAGGGTCCATCCAAGTTCATGCTCGTTAGGATAGAGAAACCTCGCTTCACTTCGTGGCGCATGTTCGCTAACGCCAAACGAGTGGTACCCTGCAGCGATTGCCGCATCCAGAATATCCCGCAACGAGTCCGCGGCATGATCGCAATAGGCGCTGCTATGGCCGCCGTGTAAAGATACCATCCACGGCTGCACACTGCGTCTCTCTGATAAACCTGTCAAATTCTGTTACTCCATCGCACTTGAACATGATAAATTCGTTTCCATTTTACCGGAAATCTCCCAGATAGATTGACACCATTTACCGTGTCTGCGACCAAAAGCCGTATACTGATTGTCATGTTCGATTCGTAGTGAGGATACCAAATGGCAAGCAAGCAGAATAGAGGCGTCGTTGTCGCATCGCGTGGAATGGTGGCGGCGTCACAGCCGTTGGCGGTGAGCGCCGGGCTGAATACACTGATGAATGGCGGCAACTTTGTGGATGCCGCACTTACCGTCTCGTCCGTGCTGGCTGTTACGGAACCGTTCGCGAGCCACCTTGGAGGTGACGCCTTTGTCATCGTCTATGAGGCAGCTACGGGGCGCACTGTCGCCTTGAACGCATCCGGCGCTGCGCCTGCAGCTGCAACTCTCGAGACGCTCAAGGATGGCATTCCTATTCGTGGCATTGCGGCCGCGTCGGTGCCAGGCCTTGTCGACTGCTGGTCCACACTACACAAACGTTATGCCTCCCGGCCATTGCCCGATCTGCTTGCCCCAGCAATTCGATATGCAACCGAAGGTTTCCCTGCGGGATACAGGCACGCTCGCGTTTTCAGGGATAACGCGGAACTATTAAACGATCGGCCAGAGTGCATTGAGTCGCTCAGCGGCGGAGTCAAACCAGAGAATATGGTGGCTGGTAAACGTGTTGTACAGCCAGACCTGGCCTGGTCGCTCCAGCAGATAGCAGCAAACGGGACCGATGCCTTTTATCGAGGCGCCATAACGGAGAGAATCCTTGAGTATAGCCGACGCACGGGCGGACTGTTCAGCGCCGATGATTTCGATGCGCACAGGACGCAGGTATCCGACCCCATCAGATCTACCTACCGCGGCTACACCGTCCACGCACAACCTCCTGTGTCCCAGGGACACATCCTCCTCCAGCAGCTTAACCTTGTCGAGGGTTATGACCTGGCCGGTCTTGGGCACAACTCTTCCGAAACCATCCACTTACAGGTGGAGGCAAAGAAACTCTCCTTCGCGGATCGGCACGCGTATCTGGGCGACCCCAATTTCATAGATGTGCCTATCGATACCATGCTGACGAAATCCTATGCGGAGAAGAGGCGCAAATCCATTTCGCGTGATTTTGCAAACCCGGTTCCACAGGCTGGCAGCATCGAACACGACACAACCTATTTCTGCGTCGTAGATGGCGAAGGCAATGCCATCAGCTTTATTCAGAGTGTGTTCTGGGTGTTCGGGTCCGCTGCCGTGGCGCCGGGCACAGGAATACTGTTCAATAACCGTATGACAGGTTTCTCACTGAACCCAGAGAGCCCGAATGTGCTTGCACCCGGCAAACGTACTGCGCACACATTGAATGCCTACCTCGTCACAAGGCAGTCGAGTACGATCGAGTCACCTTCGGAGAAGCTGGCCTTTGTGGGCGGCACACCGGGAGGTGACATCCAGGTACAGAGCAATCTTCAGGTAGTGTGTAACGTAATCGACTTTGAGATGAACTCGCAAGAGGCCATAGAGGCCGCAAGATGGCAACATGGTGGCTCAGTTGGGGCCCCGGGAGAAACAGCGGCTGAAGTGCTGGCGCTTGAGGAGAGAAGCGGTGATGCACCTGTACGCGAAGCTCTGAAAGCGAAGGGGCACAATGTGGCAGCGCTGCCAGAATTGGGGCATGGTAGCAGCTATCAGCTTATCTCCGTCGATCCAGAGACAGGAGCGCTTCACGGTGGATCGGATCCGCGCTGCGATGGACATGCGGCGGGCTTCTAACCGGACGCGGCCAGCATGCAGTATCTTGTTCGTAGGTCCCGTAAGGCACGCCGCTTTCATCCGGCAGGCGCGCATTTCTGTAGGGGCGCTGCGATAGACTCTGTGATGCTTGGGACATCGCACAACTTCAGCCGCGTCCCCCTTCCAGTCTGCCTACGCATGTATCATATCTTCGGCTAGATCCGACCTTCGGCCCGGAGGCGCGCATTTAGTCCCCTCTCCGTGAGCCCTAGCGAGCAAATG
>CAIXIX010000300.1 GCA_903919615.1 uncultured Chthonomonas sp. | reverse complement strand
AGAAAGCGATCAAAGTAACCGAGGCAGAAATGAACAGCCTCAACATCGAGCGCAATACATGGCACCCAGATTGGAACTACACTATAAGACCGCAACAATCCGATGGCCTAAAGGTGATGCTGTAATTAATGCGCGTTGCCTTAGACCACGGTAGAGGACACGGGAGGGACTTCCTCCCAGGGATCGTATGTGCCAATGTGCCACAGGTTTCCTTCTGGGTCGGCACATGTAAAAGCTCGGCCACCGAAGGGCATGTCTTCGATGTCGCGCACAATCGTCGCGCCATGGGCGGCGGCCACAGCTAAGTTGGCGTCGGCATCTTCTACAATCAAACAGATGCCTGGGCCTTTGGCCTCACCCAGGCTTCTCTCTTCGGGCCGGGTGGTACCGAGCATGATCATGCCGTGATGGTAGGTCAGCTGCGCATGCAGAACCGTGCCGTTTTCACCCGGCACAACGAGGCGCTTCTCGAAGCCGAGCGCGGCGCATAGCCAGTCGATCGCGGCTGGTGCGTCGTCGTAACGTAGTACGGGGATTACCGTCGATTGTATGGATTTGGGTGTTGGCATGCTAACTTTCCCTTACGAGAGGTAACAAGATAATTCGGTAATTCGGTAATTCGGTAATTGAGCGCCATTCCGGTGGCGGCGTGGGCCTGCCGGTTGTTGACGAGAGTGCCTGGCGAGGAGTGAAACACGATAAGCCTTACGGCCAGTAGCGCTCGCCGCAGCGTGGACACAGGAAGTGCGCCGCGCGAAGCGTCTCCACATTGTCGCTAAGCAGATGGTTGCAGCTTTTGCAGTAGTAGGCGTTTGCCGGGAACTCGTCCGAACTGTCCGGCATTATCTGTCCCTTCAGCTTGTATAGGTGGCTAAACAGATTGCCGGCATTTCTGCTGCCCTCGGTCTCGTATACGAAGAATGCATCCGCCAGAATTGGATCGCGCCCATAGGCTCGCCGCAATATCCGATCGGCCTGTACGCGGTCTAGCCCCTGAACACCCAGGTTGGCGAGGGCCTTGAGCCCTTCGGAAAGCGCTTCGACAAATCTTGGCTCTTTGCGGTCTGCACGGTAGGCGCTGAGGTGTACATTAAGACACTGCCTTAGGGTTCCGAGCGATGGCGATAGTAGGTTCATCACCGCCGAGCTGAAATCGAGCGGCAGCCTCGCCTCCGTATCGGTAACTCCTGCCACGCCGCGAGGATAGAAGACTCGGAACTCGCTGCCCGCAACCTGATACCATCCTTCCGGACCAATCTCTCCACGATCTGACGGCGTCCAGCCGAACACACCATCGCCCTGGCGTCCCAGCAAAATCACCTGCAGCCACCACTCTTCGGTCTCCTCCACGCGTCTCGGTGGAACCAACGGATCGAGCCAGTTCACATCCCTCCGTGTGTGCCAGAAGTGAAAATCGGTCGCAGCGGATTCGGAGCTTTGCAGGGCTGTAAGGTCATAGGCATGGCTGCTGATCACGCCCTCCATCTGCCCGAAGGTAAACCCGTGCCGTTCCTGAACGATCAGGAGGCGGAAAGGATCGTGGCTATCGGTAATCTTTCCGTCTCGTGCAAGCGGTACATTGCTCTCGATCTTCTCTGCCATCTGCTGCACGCGCGGGTTAGGCCGGCTCATATCCATAAAGGCCAGGTTTTGCGCCTGCGGCCGTATCGCGCGCGCACCCTGCAACTGCGGACTGATCTGTGCGCCATGCACGCCGAGACGCGGAGCGCTTAGCTGAATAACGGTATCGATATCCGGTGCGGCCGCACGATCCGCAATATGGACCTGCGTGCGCAGCTTATCGAAATATCCCCGCGCTCGAACCTCCAGCGCCGTAAGTAGATCGGCAGGCACGCTCTCGGATGCGCTGGATCGCCCCGGCCGGGGATCGAAGGCGCTCTGAGAATCTGCGAGTTTCAGGTCCTGCGCCAGCGCAGATAGCGGCTTCAACACATCGCGCTGCGCCGCCTCTTCTTTGCCGGTATCATCCCAGCCGCCCACAGATTCGCCGGGCCAAACTTCCTGGCGTAGCATGTTGTAGTACTCTTCGGTTACTGTGCCCCTGGGGGCGGGCGGCTCGGGGTCGAAGTAGATATGGCCGTTGACGGCAGGAATATCGGCGCTCATCGCCTTCCACGCGTCTCGATATCCGGTGGCAATCTGCGAGAATGCCGCCTGCATCGTATCCAGTCGCCTCAAAAGAATAGTGGTAGACGTATTGTGCTGCGCCAGTATCTGGCCGATCATATCCCTGCGCTGAAGCTGTGTGGCGCCCTGCGTCTTCATCTCAGCCTGCAGGAAATCGTCCAGCGCTCGAGATACCTGATCCCACGCTTCCGCCAGCTTCTCCTTCTTACCGAACGGATTGTGGCTATTCTGCACGCGCTCGGCTGCGGCAAGTTGCTCGTCGAGCGTCTCTCTTAGAGATTTTGAGTCCTGACGCGCCTCCGGCAGCAGATCCTCCGCCTCTCTGGCCCAGGTCTCCAATCGCTTCGCCTTCTCAGCAAGAACAGCGGAGACATAGGCTGGCCCGCCATCCAGCTCAAATAGCGATCGGCCAACAAACTGCTGTATGTCGCTGTCGACCTTAGCCAGCATATTTTTTAGCCCGCTATCCATCACTCCAACAAGAGTTTCTGAACCGGGATCAGTGGCCGGTCCTGCCTCTACTGAGGACAATCGGCCGTCTAGTTCGCGCAGCTTCTCGCGTAACTCCTCAACGCGCGGTGCTCGTCCGTTGGCATCCGGCTTCGCCAGCTTGCCAAGCTCGCCGATTGGCAATCGCTCATTTGCGCCATCGTTGAGGCGCCGTAGCAATGACGTAAGATCGGCATCGCCGAACTGGCGAAGGGCATCACTCATCTTGTCTGCCGGCAGCGTGGGTCGGCACCATCGCTCCAGTGCGCCGGCAAGAAGCCGCATGCTGGTGGCTCTGAGAATGTGCTCACCGGGATACTCCAGCGCAGACATGCCCATCGTGCTGAACAACGGCCTCATAAATCCGACGCTATCTGCGGTCTCCATGATGCCTTTTGCATCGACGTCGCGTGCGGCGATCGCGCCGCCTGCCGGGCCGGCCGCAGCCGCCAGATACTGCCCGATCATTACATTCAGACGCCGCACGTCCGGACCCTCGGGCCCGCCCGGCATCAGCACGCGGGTGATTACATAGGGCTTTTCGGTCCGTCTTGATGGCGCATCGTTCCCGGGCAATTTCTGCAGCCATGCGGTGCTCTCGAGCTGATAGTGATTCAGCTCTTTAAGCGCATAGTAGGCGTTTTTCTTGTAGCGTGGGGCTTTGCCGCCGGTAAGCTGCGGATGGGGCAGAGTGAAAATGGCCTGACAGTCGATCCCATCTCCGTACCACTCTCTCAACAGATAGCCCATATCGGCGGCGCCACCGCTGCAGGTGCCACCGCAGAGCGTGCCGACGACGTACACTACCGTATCAGTATGGATATCGACCTTCAGTTCGCCGCGACCAAGCTGATCTGCGACAGTTTGCGGCGTAAGCTGCTTCAGAGCGGAAAGATCCGCCATAACGCGACGTTTGAGGCGATCGTAGGTGGACGACTCGGAGGAGGTTGATGAATGAAAAATGCAGAGGCGCCCGAGCATCCGAAGGTTGCCCGCGCCGGCCGATGGATTATCGATAGCCTTCAGGCTCTGGCCATCCTGCCATTTGTAAAAGTCAAACTCGGCGCCGGCAGTGCGCGGCGCATTCAGGTAGGGCGCGTACTCCTCACGGCTGATCCCGCCGCGCAGCACTCTATCCCCCAGCGGAGAGTCGGGCTGTTCGGTCTCCAGTACGATCAGGCGCACCCAGGCTGCCTTGTCGAATTCACCGAACTGCCAGGTAAGGTGTTCAGCGACAGCCTCCGCAACCTCTTTACCTGTTGTACCTAGCCCAAGTATCAGCGTTCTGCGTATCGAAAGCGTTTCTGCCATCAGGCTTTGCTCCCCCTGTTCAGCTCAAGCAAATCAAATTCGATCAAATGCAAGCAATGCTGCCGCCACTGTTCAACAACAACAATT
>CAIXIX010000299.1 GCA_903919615.1 uncultured Chthonomonas sp. | reverse complement strand
CTTTCGCGCGCCGCACCGCCTTATCGGACACCAGATGGATCATACAAAAAGCTACAATCTAACCGGAATCTCTTTTTTGTCTGTTTCACTAACGGGGTGCACCCCATGCACCCCAGTCATGTCTTTGAAGTCGTTGAGGTCGATGAGGTCGATGAGGTCAGGCCATTGACGTCAGTAGACAACAGTAGACGTCTATGATGTATGTGAAATCATTAAGGTCTAAACGTTATATACGATGTCGCGAAGCCTGAATTGGTAGTTGCGCTGCTTGCTACGCACCGAGCGAATCTCGAAGATTGCCATCATTTTGTGAATGTGCTGGTGGCATTCTTCACTGACAGAGTAGTACAAATTGTGTAAGTGTTCGTCCTTTGATATCCTCTTAGGTTGGAGCTATCGACCGAAATTGTGTATGGAGGCTCACAGCATCATGCCGATGAGGAAGCCTCCGACATCGTTGTGAGTGTCAGGAGCGGCAACGGCGGCGGCGAGCTAACGCGCTCAATCCTGAGAAGGCTAGACTAGCTAACAGCGCAACATTCGCTGGCTCCGGAGTTGCAGTAGACAGACTAGGAGCGAATGCTAGTTGACTGATCGAGTAGCCGGGTAATCCTAGTCCAGGCGCATATATGCTGAGAGATCCTAATGGCGTGATCTCCTCAATGCTACCACCTCCGCTTCCAACCGTCACAAACAGGTTGTTTCTACTGTCGATTGCCACTCCGTTTGGCCCGATCAAACCGGGGGCGAAGGTGCTTTCAGTGCCGTCAGGTGCAAACTTGTAAATGTATCCTCCAGTTGCTGGTATGCTTGCGTAGAGGTTCCCAGAACTGTCGAATGCCAACCCTTGTGGATCGGGCAATCCTGACTCAAAGGTGGTCTTATTGCCGTTAGTCGCGAATTCGAAGATGTCTCCACTGTTGAAGTTGGCACAATAGAGGTTTCCGTTGCTGTCAAAAGCCAGTCCTAGCGCTTTCGACAATCCGGTAGCGAACGTGCTCACTGTCCCACCAGGCGTTATAGCATAGATGCAAGCGTTGTTGACAATGTTTTCAGATACATATACGTTCCCGCTTCTGTCAACCGCCAGTCCCCAGGGGTCGCTTAATCCTGACGCGAATAAGCTCTTGCGGCCAGCTGGGGTGTACTTGTAAATATCTCCGTTTCCGGAGTCGGCGACAAAGAGATCGCCGCTACCGTCGAAAGCCAGTCCTTCTGGAGAGCTCAAACCTGAGGCGAACGTGTTCCGACTGCCGTTGGGCGCAAAGGAGTAGATGCTCTCGTTTCCGGTCATAAATAGCTCCTGGGTGTGCGCTGGTGGTACGAGGAGTAATGTTGTGACTGCGAACGCGACGGCGAAAGTGACAGACTGACTTCGGTTCATGATGTACGATGCTCCTGGGGCTCTCGGGAGAGATAGTGTCTACCCTTCAATCCAAACTACGTGGGCAGGAGGACAAAAGTGTCAAGCCTTCAAAGCGGCGTTCTGAGAAGGTGTTAAACACAGAAAGCGCGTGTCTGGATAACGATAAAATAGGGTTGGGAATGAACCAAGAAATTGTAAATATCGGATCTCACTAGGTGATCGTAGTAAGATTCGTGTTTAGGCTGGTTACGCGAATGCGATAAACTATGGCACGCGAAATCATTAACGTCGACCATGCAAACTCTCAGAGTATTCGCATCGCATTGTACTGCCGAATATAAGCATAGGCTCTGTCGAACAGGTCCTGCTCGTTTTGTAGCTTGTACTTGAGCAGCACTTTTCCTCATTGACTTCGTTATTCCCGAGCTGCAGCCCTCACCTTATCATAGACATAATCCACCAGCATCGCCTGGAACCTCTCCTTGGCATTTTGATCCTGGAACAGCTTTTTCCCCATAGCATCATAACTATCCATCGCGGCAATAACCGCATCAACCATTACTGTGCCGATAGTGGGACTGTGAATGAATTGGGCTTTTGTATTCGCTCTTGCCTGGCCCGTGATTTCATCGTTTTCCATCATCTTGCCAGCTACATGCTGGAAAAGTCCGACCTTATCTGCTTCGGTAAGATTTTCCTCGCTGAACAGATCATTTAACTGCTTGATTAGCTCTGCCAGCTTCGCCTTCTCAGGATCGCGCGGAACACCGCTACCAACCCCTGTGATGGGATAGAGTCCCTTCTCCTCTGCGGTGGCATGACCAAGATCCACGCTCAGCGGCTCGCCGCCTTTAATCTTGTGATGGGTTAGTTCAATACCCGTGAGGTCGATCTGCTGCCTGATGCGATCTGGCCTTATCAATGGCTCAACGTATTTGCAGATAATATAATCTGCTTCCAGCGAGGCGTCATCATAGCTCACCACCTGAGACAGGAAATCATAGAGCCTGCAAAAGGACCCCAGGTTCTTATGGAAAATCGTGAGCCTGTCGAGCGCTTCCTTGTCCTTATCCTGCTCCGCGCACGTCCATCGAACTCTGAAGCGTTCCACGGGCGGAGTGAGTGCTGCCACGAGATCCTTTTGCGATGGCTTTGAACCTAAAGCTACCGCAGATACATTTCGAGCCTCCTGGCCGGTATAGATCTGCTCCTGGGATATATTGCTTTGCAGATCGAAGATCAGGTTCGGGTCCGTGGTGGCAAGCAACTCTGTGGTTTCGTAGTAAGGCACAAAGGCTTTGCGGATAGTTTCGGCATCGTTTACAAAGTCCAGTACGTATGTGGTGTCCTTGCCAGGAT
>CAIXIX010000298.1 GCA_903919615.1 uncultured Chthonomonas sp. | reverse complement strand
TGCCAAGCATCAATATTTCCGCTTTCACGATACTCACAAACTTCGTCCCTGTTAGCTCCACTTCGCGAAATCTTTGTGCAAGTCCACCAAAGTCATTTAGGGGAATTGGCGCGTACCAGATATCAGCGTACTGGTATCCAGACTTCATTACGGATACCTCTTTAAGGTACGGGAACGAGACACCTGCACCTGTTAGCCCAACCATTCGCGCAGAGATGTAGGAGTTAATTGGCGACCAGATTAGGCCGTAGAACGCCAGAATCCAGATCGGGAAGGTGTGGTCTTCATGAAGCAGATTGCCGTCGTAATTCAACAGGAATCGCGTCAGGCAAATATAGAATGTGGTAACGCTTAGCCAAATCGTAAGCGGTATCCAGAGCGGCAGGTCTCCGCGTCCTTTTGGAACCTGCACCTTGAGACCACGATCTTTCATGCCGGCTCGAAGCTGCTTAATCGATCGGAAAACACTGTGAAAGCCGATGAGCGCGATAGATATCTGCAGTCCAATTCCGACAGATGTCCAGAACTTCAGGTTTATTGCCTGGTTGGTGTAGATCGCATCCATGCCCCTGGTCCAGCCAGTGCCGTCTGCGCCTCCAAAAGCACCCAGGTGGAAGAGGATGGGCGCAAGCCCAACCCGGCATACCAATGAACCTATGAGCGAGCCCTGAACAATTGGATAAGGAATCACAAAGCCAGTAAGCACCTTGGTAAGGTCGCCGGAGATACCAACAAGACCTCCGGGAAGAATCGTTTCGGTACTCGTGGTGAGGTCAAAGAACGGAATGGGTATTAGCTGAAATGCTTTTCCGAACACGACACTCGTAAAAACAGGTACGGCGATATAGAAGAACCCAAATATTAATCCAATTACAGTGCCCGTTGAGAAGACGCGCCAACGCCAGGACTCCTCCTTCCCACCGGCCTCTGCAAGTGCGGTTGCGCCTGACGCCGCGACGGGCGCCATTGGGAATGGCAACTTCTCAATATCAGACGTAACTCGGAACAGGAAGTAGCCGGCGCTCATCCAGTTTAGTCGGCCAAGTATCTGGCCGATAACCAGGAGAATAATTGGAATTGCCCACGCCGCGTCAAAGAATGTACGATGCAAGAGCGCGGGGGAACCGGCAGGAGGCACAACCCAGTGGGGAATTTGACTGGATACGATTGCAGCTTGTGGCGACTGAACGAAGTACTGGTTCCAGATCAGATCTCCGAACGGACCACCAGAGATACCGCGATCAGCTGCGAGACCGGTAAGTCCGGCCGCAATGTAGTAGAGAACATAGATCTCCTGCCTTTTCATTGGCAGGAAAGAGCGTCTCATGATCTCAGCGAACAGAACGATTGTAACCCACTCGGCGGCAGGCCCAAGGCCCTGCCCGGCAACAAGGCCAAGGTAAAGGGCGCCGGGTAGCATAATAAACCCGACGAAAAGAGCCCCGATTACAGTTTTGGCGCTGAAACCGTCTTCGAACTGAGGCACATGGCTTCCGCCATCCTCCTCAGGGCTGGCTTCGGCCTCGACCTGTTCCCTTATTTGCGCAAATTCGGTCTCTTCCGACACGCTACGGAGTCTCCCTTCCACACTTCAGGAACGCTATTAGCGCAATCCCGCCTTCGCCAGAGCCTGACGAATCCCTGACTCATCAAACCCCATGAATCTGGCGAGGATCCTACCGTCCGAGCCGACCAGATAGTTGGTCGGTATCGCCTGAACGCGGTACTGTTCTGCTATCTTGTCTCCATGCAGCAGGGCCCTCATCGATAGCTGACCATCGTGCCAGATGGAGTTAACCTTATTCTCATCATCTCCAATGTTAATGGAGAGAATTTCAAACCCACGGCCACGAAGCTGCGCCTGCATCTTGCTGAGCTCCGGGAGCTCTGCCCGGCAGGGGCCGCAGAATGCGCTCCAGAAATTCACGAGCGTCACCTTGTTTCTTCGCGCCACCGCTGACAGAGATATGTTGTCTCCACCAAGCGCAGTAAGCGTGAAATCCGGTGCGGGCTTACCGACGGGCAATAGACCCAACTCTTCCTGCCCGGTTCCGCTCTCCGGTCTGCGTCGGCTCTCCTCAACCTGCTGCACGGAGCGATCGCCTTTGGACGGCCTAAAGGCAAGCTCAGCAGCCGCAATCGCTTGTGCTGTCTGAAGGCCAGTAATTCTGCTCTCGCGCGTTACACTCTGGCTGCCAGATATGATCTTCTGGCTGTAACCTCGAAGCAGATTATCCGGACCTACGTAGACTTTCCACCAGCTACCATTGTCATTCGTTACCTGCAGAACGATGCATATAACTCCCTGCAGCCTGGCATTCGCAATTAGCTTGACCGTGTGCCCAAAACGCATCCTATCCAGGAGATCCGGATTGAAGAAGGCTGCCGCCTCCATCACTTCGCAATCTCGAGTAACGTTTCCGCCCGCTATGTCTGCCGGTTCCTGACTATAGACTTTCTGTTCTGTCGAGTAGATAGTTATTCGTCTGCCGTCTGAGACGGTAAGCATAATATCCGACGAACCTGAGCGCTTCAAAGAGATTCGTGCCAGATTAGGCTTTTGCAGTTCCATAGACCCGCTCACGGGTTGGATGTCTGAACCCTGCAAAAGAAAGTCCGCCTTGATAGCGTGTACCCGGCGTTCCGTTTCGATACACTTATCAAGCAGTCTATCGGCAGGCGTATCCGCCCCAGCATTCGCTCCGCCAATCAGAACAATCGCAACACAGCCCGTTGCCAATCTCCACATTCTGTTTAGCATTCCGAATCTCCGTGTCTGTTACAAGCAGCCGTATAACCTCATGCTAATTCTGGCTCGGCCGAACTAGTTGCTACTCCACTCGGACCAGAAGTATTTGTCGCTGTAAGATACCTTTCGCGCTCTGCCTGCTTAAGCGTCCTCCAGATAAGGAACTGCTTGCGCAGAGTATTCAAGAAGCGCCTATTGACGCGTTTCCAGTTCGAGATGTCGCCAGATTCTCTATCGATGTGAAGCATGATGTCATACACTCCCGCCGTTGATGTTGGCACTGTTTCGATTGCCACATGCTGTGACACGCCAAGATCAAATGGCGCAAGCCAGGTCATACACTTAACGCGATACGCGTGACCATTCTCGGCCTCAAACTCACCAGATTCAACGCCCTGCGTTACGAAATCGCCTATGCTGTACTCTTCGTACGCCGCAAACCACTCCATCAAGAAGGAGCTGAGGCCGGCGGCCTGTTCGCCAGTCACTGCAAATGGCAGTTGAATCGTCCAATGGTCGCCATCAGGGTCCGGAACCTTCCAGTTACGATCGATGGCCGGGGTTGCCACTTCGGAAGCTTTTCGCGCCGGATACAGTGTCGAGAGCAGTACAACGCCTACAACGACAAGCGTAGTCATGACTGCGCTCACGCTCGAGAAGTTCAGATAAAGGTCCGGCAGCCAGCCGGTCCACACGAGCAGCTTACTTGTAAACTGACCGAGCAGGTAACCGGATACAGAACCAAGGATCGCGTAGACCAACGCTTCCGCGATAAAAAGCATGCCAATATGCGATGGTGAGAGACCAATGGATGAGAAGATTCCGATCTCTTTCACGCGCTCGAAAACGGAGCTAAGCATTGTGTTCAGAACGATCAACGAGGCGATCAGGATCGGCAAGAACACGAGTTCCAGTCCCCGTGAGGATGTGGTTGCAATCGACGAGTATCTCTCGATATGACCGCGGTTGTGAGGATCTGGCGCATTGGGATTCGTTATCTCACCCGCGTACAGGTTTAGCCCTAACCGGTGCATCAATGGATTCAGGCGCTGAAGTACCTGCTTACGGTCGTTAAAGTCGATTGCGATTGAGCGCAGTTCGGCGCCCATGTTCGTCGCTGTCTGGTACGGAATGAAGAACACCTGGTCGGGCTCAAGATGCGTATACTCCTTGAAACCCTGTTCACCAGACGATCCGCCTCCGGTACCACGAGACATCTTATTCATCGCGATAAAGTCAACCGGCGTCACTGGCTCATTATCGAGGTCACCAAAGTCTTTGAGCTTCTGGGAATCAAGGATGCCAATTACGGTGTAAGCGACCCCACTGTAGATCACTCGCGCCTTACCAACGTCGGCTGGTTCGACTCTTAGCGCTGCTGCAACCGTATCCGGCAGGAGCATAACGTAGGTGTCACCAGGCTGGAACCAACGTCCGATCGGCTGGCCGGTCTTCTCATCAGTAACCAGAGCCTCTTGTGGCCGCGTTATATTTGCTTCGGACGGCGATAGCCCAACCATGGCTCGTGCATCGTAGCTCTTATCGGCACGGCTCAGTGTCAGGAACGACTGTTCACCCATCTGCGTGCCATAGAACCAGGCCCTTGGAGCCACAGAATACGACTTACCGTATTCATCCGACAGAACGCGGTAGGCAGGCTCCTGCAGAGGATCCCACATCGCAGTTCGGATCATAATTCCATTATATCGAGGACCATGATCACTTGGCGCAGGCACCTGATTGAAGCGTATCGTCTGGACTACCGATGTAAACGACAGGACAGTAAATGTAAGCAGGACCAGTGTGGTGCAGGTTAGAATGGTTCGGGCCTTACGGCGGCGCATGTTAGAGATACCAAGATTGAATGCCGCGACAGCCACGGAGAACTTGCCAACGTTTTCGGTATGTACCCCTCCTGCACTCTGGTTCATCTGTTTCAGCTGCTCTTCAAACTTCCCGCCAATCATTCCGATGACGATGAAGGAGAGTGCGCCCATGATAAAGGCGAGAAGCACGATGATTGGATTCATCGTGATATCGAACGCCGGGTGAATGAACCGGAACACCATGAAGATGCCAAGGAAAATTAGGCCCGCGACGCTGAGCTGACGTTTAAGATCGAAGAAGCCAAAGAGCAGGCGCTCACAGAAATAGGCAAATGGCATGAGAAGCGCCAGATAGAACAGTACGCCCTGAACAACATCGGTAGCGATCTGTTGTACATCCGGATAGGCGCGGCTCTCAAAGCCCCAGGCTGCACGCGAATCTGCGTCAAAGCGTTCCCAGTCCTTGTTGTCGCGATCCTTCAAAGCCAGATCAATGGACGAAGCGGCGAGCTTATGCAGTCCGGGCACGCCCTCATCCGATTTCATGTCGAGGATGCGATACTTGGCCAGTCGCCGCATTCGGAAATCATCGAGCCGCCACATGTCCTGTGCGACATGAAGAGCTGTATCGTAGATCGCTCCAGATTTCGCGATTTCTCGCGCTGCGTCGTACTTAATATTCGTTGTGGCTCCCATGAGATCGGCATTCTGCTGATCTCTCGGGTCCCCTGCGACGAGATAGCCCTCGCCTTCCGGTGTGCCGCCATCGGCCGTCGGGTTGGCTGCGTCGAACTTATAGTCCGAGTTAACCAGTAGCAATCGTGTCGCTGCGGGCCCGCTGTTCATTGCTATTTTGAGGCGAGTGCCTGGCGCGGAGAATAGGACGGCCACGTCTTCGACATACGAGCCAACCATCGTGGGGTCCTGCGGGTCAATCGCGTATCCATACATGCGGGGCTCGCCGTTGGTCTCACCATCATAAACATCAATACCCACGAGTGCGCGCAGCGATTGCTGGTCTACAAGGTCGTAGATTGCAGTGGGCACACAACGGAAGACGATGACGGGAGTCTCTTTGACTGCGGTGGTTACCATCACATCAAGCGGAATAAACTTTGCGCCGGTACTGCCCAGGTCAGGCGCATAGTCGATCTCGCCTCGATGCACATTGGGAGATTGAACGCCATCGCGATCCTTGGTGGTTTCCGACGTATCAAGGTGGTAAGCCGCGAGTAAAACGGGCTTGTTGTTGCCGTAGGCAGTGAGTGGCGCAATGCCTTTAAACGCAAAGTAATTCGCGGAAAGTACCTGTTTGCCCTGATTATCAAGCGCTGCCCCAGTGGTAGGATCGATGACGAGGCGACCCTCCCCATCTCGCTTGAGATTTGGCTCAACATCCGGCGTGGACCAGTGCGCTTGCTGCACCATGTTTCCGCGGACACCCATAAACGACTTGCTGTGGTTACGAACAACAACGAGTGAATCTGCAAGGCGACTATCCGGGCTGGAGATAAACGACTTGCGAGGATTGAACATCTGCACATGGCCCTGCAGCGTAGCGAAACCGCCCTGCAGCGCCATTCGAGACCATTTTGAGGGATCTGTAATCGGCATACGCTGGGCATTAACATCGCCAGGCGCATTACTATCGGTTACGATGTGCCACATCAGACAGCTCAGGAGCTGAACTTGCTGAGTTACGTTCGCAGTATTAACCCGATCTACTGTATCAAACGGAGTATCCACAAGCGAACGACTGTCGTCTGTGGTAGCGAATGTAATTCCCTCACCGCCGGCCATCGTTACGGCTTCAGAATCGAAAGCAGGCTTACCCGGAATGAAGTTTCGCCAGTTCTTGCCATCAACAGGGTTAACGCCATCGTTAAAATACCGTTTTGAGTTGATGCCAAAGGTATTGCCTACCTTTTCGGCATTTTCACGACAGACTCGCGCGATATCGCTGAATTTGCCCTGAATGTCTTCGCGAAAATCGTAGAACCATCCCTTGTAGAAGACGCCAAAAGACTGAGACTGGCTCGACATATCCAGCCCACACCAGAGGTAAATCGTTGGGGGCTTTCGGAGATCCTTTTCATGCGACTGCAGATGGAAGCCAACATTCAAAAGGGCAAGCAGGATGACAGTGACCGCTCCGATGATGGTCCCGGATCCGTACTTCCTGCCGCCTTCGGCTGGCTTATTTCGGGAAGTGCGCCACGTAACGAAGATCACGGCAAGCAGGATAATCGCCAACCAGATAGCAGTGGAATGCGAAAACTGTTTTGATGAAGCCGTTTCTACGATACTCGGCTGCGTCCAGTCATCGATATGCTTATCGACATACTCTCGAACACCCTGGAGCGCCTGGAAGTGTGCACTTGTAGCTACGAACATCATGGTTCGCTTTGGCGGATGCGCCTTGAAGATGCGGATCTGCTCCAGCATAGCCGCCATCCCGCAGGCCGTTTCGGCGCCAGGCGCGAGGGCAGGTACGACGGAGATTGAATCATAATAGGCCTGCGTTACAATCACCTGATCTCGCAGCGCCGGATCGGTTCCCTGAATAAACCCTGTAATGTTACGTGATTTATGCGTAACCCACGGCATGTTGCAGGTAAGGGTTACCGTCGGCGGCGTTCCGGTGCCAGTGCAAAGAGCAAGGAGCGGAGCGGCATCCTCTCGTTTCATATAGAAACGCGGAATCGCAATCGGGATGGAGATAAACTTGGCTTCTGCCTCGCCGCGCATTGTAGTAGATGGCGCAACAAAGATGACCGCTCGGGCGCCAAGGCGTGGTGCATTCAACCATTCCGCAGCACAGTTAAAATCGACGAGGACGACTGCGCCATCGATCGTTTTGCCATTAAAATTCCGAAGTTTGCCATCTTTAACGTAGATGAGCGGCGCGGTGATGCCATCGGCGGGAAGAGTAGGGGTTCGAACCAGATTTGGCCACAGCGGATACATCCGCTGGTGGTAGCCCGTTACAGGGATATCAGGTGTGCCATTTGCCTTGATCGTAGCGTACGCACCCTGGGCCGGGTCATCTACGCCCTTGTCATACGGAACGGTTACATCGAAATCCTCGTGCGAAACGGTGCTCAGGCCAAGTTTCGTAAACTGCTGCTCAACGTAGTCCGCAGCCTTTGCATCATCGGGATACCCTGCCACTCGCGACTGCATGCTGCCGAGAGTTTGTATGGTTTCACCGATGTCATCTGGCTTGATCTCCTGTTTGAAGGTGCGATACATCCTTTCACGTTCGGCCTTTTGTGCGTCAGACGCTGCGTCGGCATGGAGTTTCGTGGGAAGGATCGCACAAAGGATGGCAACAAAAGCAAAATACAGCATCCAGATGGAAGTTCGCCGACCGAACAGACGCAGTGGGCTAATTCCGAAACGACACATGAACGCTGCTTCCCTTCTCGTACGTGGTCGCACTGCCTGGTGTTGCTCGTTATCGATCACCAGGAGCGCTCTGGGGGTGAGCGAAGGCAGGCCGCACAGCGGGAACGTCTTCGTTCAAATGCTTCGACCGCAGGATTTCCGCTGCGGAAGAGAGCGACCTCGGTCACTCCACACTCTGCGATTCACCTACGTGGTAACAGGTGTCAAGGGACTTCGGGACGCCCAATCATAACATACCGGTGCACAAAAAGCAAGCGCACTTACGTCGCATATTGCGCATCAGATTGCTCAGTGAGACGATGGAAATTGATTGAGGTAACAACCGATATCGACAATTGAATCCATCAGAAAGGCACTACAGAATTCAATAGGCTCCGACACTGGCGAAACCATGCGTCAGAGCCAACTGATGTCCATTAGCCGTTGGCTACCGCGAATTCTGTAAGGTAATCGGCGAGGGCTTTACATCCCTCAACGGGGAAGGCATTGTAGATCGAAGCGCGCATTCCGCCAACGTTGCGGTGGCCTTTGAGGCCGTCCATCTGTCGCTCCTGCGCTCCTGCAAGGAACTTCTTATCGAGCTCTGCGTTTCGCAAGCGAAACGTGACGTTCATCAGTGAGCGATCTACTGGGTCGGCGACAGCTGGTTCGTAGAACCCGCTGTTCGCGTCGAGTGCACCATATACCAGAGCAGCTTTCTCTTGATTGCGCGCCTCGACGACGCTCAATCCGCCTTGAGCTTCAATCCATTTGAGCACGAGCCCGACAACGTAGATCGAGAAGCAGGGAGGCGTGTTATACATCGAATCCGATTTCGCGTGTGTCTTGTAGGAAAGAATTGCCGCGATATCATCCTTCGCCTCAGCGATAAAGTCCTTGCGGGCAATAACCAGCGTAACGCCTGCCGGGCCAGCGTTCTTTTGTGCGCCAGCATAGATCAGATGGAACCGGGAGTAGTCTATTGCCTTCGCCATGATATCTGAGGAGGCATCCGCAATGAGGGGAACATCCCCCGTATCCGGCAGTGCATGGAACTCCGTTCCCTCGATAGTGTTGTTCGTTGTTATGTGAACATATCGTGCACCTGGGGTGAGCGAATGTGTCTTGGGAATATACGAGAACTTTGCATCTTCGGAGCTGGAAGCAACATTAACGGTGCCAAAGCGCTTTGCTTCTTTAATTGCCTTTGCGGCCCATTCGCCAGTATTTATGTAGTCTGCTGTGACGCCGGGGGCAAGAAAGTTCATTGGCAACAGTGCGAACTGGGTACTTGCGCCACCACCGAGGAAAAGGGCTGTATACATTTCGGGATCGAGCCCTAAAACTCTTAACAAGCATTCGCGAGTCTCGACATGAATCGCATCGTAATCTTTGCCGCGGTGGCTCACTTCAAGTATGGACATTCCAGAGCCGTTAATTTCGAGCACGCCCTGGCTCGCTTCTTGAATGACTTCGAGCGGCAAAGTTGCCGGTCCGGCGCTGAAATTGTAAATCCGATTCATTACAAACTCCTTCGTTCAAACTATTCTAACTTATGTGCGGCAATTATACCCGACGAGAGGGAAAGGCAAAGAACGAGAAGAAGGCGATCAATTGCCTGGTGACGGGGTTCCAGGTTTCAAATCCTTGCTCTTTTCCGACTGCAGTTTTCTCAGCACGGTTCGTATCGCCTCGTTCCCTGGATACCCTGTCTTCACGTAGCGAATTCGGTGTGCGGAATCCAGGATGACGACCGTCGGCACATGAAAGACCTTGTAGCTTTCACTTACCTTGCCACCGGCATCCAGCAGGACAGGAAAACTTACGGCGCCCTTTGTCTTATCCATAAACTCCTGAAGCCGCGTGCCATCCACACTGACGGCCACAAGCCTGAAATCGCGATCAGACTGTTCTTTCACCAGTTCCGTGAGATGGGGTAACTCATCTTTCCACGTATCGCACCAAAATGCCCAGAAGTTCAAGACGATCATCTGCCCGGGCATCTCCTTAAGCCTAAATGCCTGTCCGTGCAGATCGGGCAGAGTAAAATCTGGAGCGGAGGGCGGCAGAACCGCCCGTGGTTGTTCGCCAGCTCGGCCGTTAGCAACTACAAATATCAGCGCAACGCATATCATCCAGGTTCTGATTGGCATCGTCTTCGCCTCGTCACCCATCGTGTTCTATTCCACATGTTCCCATCTACAAACTCTACGGCGCCTTCTCAACTATCTTCGCACTGACGGGGCCGCTGTTTCCACGTATCTCAGGGAAGTAAGCAAGTGAGCCGACGGATGGAAGAATTCGGTATACTCCCGGCGCCTCAGCGTGAAGCCGGTAGGTAACCTCGGTTTTCCCTTTGGGGAGGTTGTTGAAGAAGAATACGACGCGATTATCTCGCACCTCGCGCCTTATGTAGTACCCACCTCGAGTGAAGGATTCTGACGAACCGACCTCACAGCCTGCGGGAATAGGATCTTCGACCACTGCATAACGATAGTTAGCGTCTGCCGTAATTTCGGTGTGAACATCGAAATCCTGCCCGGAAGCGATCGTGTCTGCATGGGAAGGATCTTCGGCAGCAATGCGAAATGTGCGGCGTACCGTCAATCCCCTACTACGGCTCACGGCATCATTCGAGCGAATTGTGTATGCCTGTGTGGTGTTCATGTACAGCATACCGGGGCCCTGTTTCTTAACCTCCAGTGTGGTGTGACCGCGAAGCATCTCCGGCGTTAGGGTAACTGACTTTTGCGCACCGAAGCCGGAGTCGGTAAAGCTTGTCTCTTGCACACTCTTGCTGTCTACAGTGACGGTAACCCTGTAGTTGGGCTGCAGCTCTTTTGTCTGCTCCATAACCTGCGAAAGCGCAAACACAGCTTCCGCGCTGCTGCGTGTCGATTCCCACGCCTTTCCTGTTCTATTACCCATCAGCCAGCGAACTGCGCCTGCGATGAGTGTACTATTCGGGTCGGTGCGCAACACGGCTCTTAGGACATGCGCGGTCACGGATACATCACCCTCCCGCCATGTGTATCCGCCCACGGCGGCAGGCCAATCAACAGTGGTTCCCTGCCTTACAGCCTTCGATTCCAACTCGCTAGCGACAGTAGATGCCATCTGACCGAAATTAGCCGCGGCTGCTCCTGGCACCGTAGATCTCATTTGTGCAAGCGCGATGCCAAGCGAAGCAAGGGCGTAAGTATCCAGTTGGCCCCTATGGACGTAGGCTTCCGAAAGCTGAGCGACAATTGCGTTCGGCAGCGCGTATGCCAGCGTCAACAGCCAGTCTGCCCGCGCGTTTAACTCTTTCTGACCTTTTAACATCCTCAACAGGGCTTCAGCGCCGCGATTCAGCCGCTGGTCATCCACCAAATAACCGGCTTCCCGTGCCTGTTCAAGTCCCCATAGCACGTAAGCTGTCATGTCACCATCAGTCTGATCATCTTCCCACCAGTTCCAGCCGCCATCGTTGTGCTGATAACGGTACAGCTTCTGAATACCGAGCCCAACCCAGCGTTCCAGGTCGGGCCTTGGTGTATTATTTGAATTAAGACGATGCATCGTGCGTGCTACTATCAGATCCGGCAAGAACGAACTCATTGTCTGCTCGGAACATCCATAAGGGTAGGTCTGAAGGTAGTCCAGCGCTTCGAATATTCCGGAGGCGAGTGACGGAGATAGAGAAACGCTGACCGTTGAGTTTACAGGCAGCTTTGTAAGATTAAGGCTCATTGTCCCGGTCACATCCGAAATGGAATCCGCATGCGCCTCCACAACAGGCAATCCATCCTCGCGCTTTGGCAGGGTCAATTCGGTGGCATCTTGGGCTCCCGAGCCACCGTCGGCGGTCACAAGGAACCGAACTGTGCCAGCATCGTGATCGATTTTTGCCTTCCAATCCAGGCGCACATCTTCACCTGCCGCCAGAGATATCTTCCGCTTCACCTCACCCTCTAATTGCGCGCCTGAAGCTTCGATGCTTGTGAGAACCGTGCGGCCTGCCTCCGTTCCGTTATGCACGATTGCGGTCACCACCGCCTCGTCACCCTCCACATAGAAGCGAGGGAGCTCAAGGCGTACGAGGAGCGGCATTGTCGAAATCACATCGTTGGTTGCGGCGCCAACCTGAGTATCCAGCGTGATACCGCGTGCCGTAGCACGCCACGTGGTGAGATTATCTGGTAGCGTGAAGGAGACCTGGGCACTTCCAGCGGCATTGGTGACCACGGATGGATTCCAATAAGCCGTATCTGCAAACTGTTTCCTAACGCGGATTGGAGGTGTCCCCTGAGCCACATGTACAGCTTGACCATTCATGTTTTGAAATGCGCCGCCGCTGTACTGCGCAGCAAATGAAAAGTCGGTCTCTATTCTAACCTGTTGACCACCATAAAACGTACCAAACAAATCCGGCGTAGTATCCGGCTGCAGCGCATAGATGCTTGCGTCCACGACATCAAAAGCAACCTCTGCGGGCACGGGCCTGCCCCGGTAATCTCGAGTTGTTACCGTATACGAAGCAGATTCTCCTGGCTTATACTTATCGCTGGATGGCTGCACCGTCACCTGCAGCTTGTCCTCGTCGCGGTATACAGGCAGCTGTGCCTCCTGGTCATAGATGTGCTTGTCCATTACAATCAGAACGCTCACCTGAACAGAAGGGAAGTAACCGGCTGTGATGGGAAGAGCAATTGAGCTCGATTTTGAGTCGATTTGGACGGTTCGGTGGGAGTACATTCGCTCTCCCTCAATCGTTACAAGCGCGTAGGCTTGTTCTCGGCCAAGGGACTCGGCAGGCTGCGATGGGTCTGCAATTG
>CAIXIX010000297.1 GCA_903919615.1 uncultured Chthonomonas sp. | reverse complement strand
GCTGTAATATACAGCCGCCAGCCTGTCCGCGCCCAAATCGCCGCTAAAAACACCTAGCGGCAAGCCGTTTTCAGACGAGCATGGTAATCCGAGGGCGATGCCAAACCGGATTACCAAATAAAGCTGTGAATTCCGCTCGATGCAGAGCCCTATACGGGACATAAGCGGAATAGGAAGTTAGACCGGTAATGTCAAAAGCCGATGTAGAAGCGATAAAACAGAGCAAGGATGGCCTCGACGTATGGCCAGACATAGAGAGATATGCCGCCGATGGCTATTCTTCTATTGACCCGGCGGATTTCGTGCGAATGCGGTGGTTCGGGATCTATCAGCAGCAGCCGAACGAAGGCCATTTCATGCTGCGCGTAAAGATACCCAGCGGGGATTTTACTTCCAACCAGTTGAGAGCCGTGGCGCACGTCGCAAACACATGGGGCCGTGGTATCGCGGATATTACAACTCGACAGAACTTTCAATTTCACTGGTTGAGAATTGAAGATATTCCTCCAACTATCGCCCATTTGAATGCAGCTGGGCTAACTACCGTTGGCGCTTGCGGCGATATTACAAGAAATGTCTGTGGCTGCCCGGTAGCAGGAGTCGACCCGAACGAGATATACGATACGCGCGAACTTGTCCGCCAGGTTACCGCGTTTTTCCTGGGAAACAAAGACTTTTCGGACCTGCCCCGCAAATACAAGATGTCGATCTCGGGTTGTGCCATCCACTGTAATCAGCCGGAGATAAACGACCTTGGCATTCAGGCAGTCCGTCGAACAAAGGCGGACGGAACCACTGAAATAGGCTTCCATGCGCGCGTTGGAGGCGGTTTGAGCACTCAGCCACACTTCGCGCAAAAGCTCGATATTTTCATTCGCCCAGATCAGGTGCTCGACGTGTGCCGCGCTGTAACCGAGATTTTCCGGGACGAAGGTTATCGAAAGCGCCGCAATCACGCGCGGCTCAAGTTTCTCGTGGCAGACTGGGGCGTTGATAAATTCCGAGAAGAGCTTATAAGACGACTAGACTGGACCCCAGAACCCGCACTGCTCTGGGCAGAGCCCTCAACGGTACAGCAGGACCACCTTGGCGTTCACGCACAGAAGCAAGACGGTCACTTCTGGATTGGCACGTCAGTGATTACGGGTCGCGTAACTGGCAAACAGCTTCAAGCCGCCGCAGATATAGCGGACAAGTACTGCAGCGGAAGCCTGCGCACCTCAAATCAGCAAAACCTGCTCTTCCCGAATATATCATCCGAGAACTTGGAAGCTGCGAAAGCTGCGATCCGCTCTGCAGGGTTCGAATGGGAGGTTACTGAATTCCACAAGGGAGCAGTATCCTGCACCGGCAATGAGTTCTGTAACCTGGCAATTACGGAGACAAAAGCGAAATTGCGCGAAGTAGTGGCTCACCTAGAGAGCGAACTGCTTTGGGATGAACCAATCCGGATTCATCTGAACGGATGCCCTAACTCATGCGGACAGCATCATATTGGCGACATTGGTCTGCAGGGCTGCCTGGCCAGGCTCAACGATGGAACACAGGTCGAAGCGTACGACGTTGGCCTTGGCGGCAGATTGGGAGCGGATTCCAAGTTTGTTCGAGCGATCTCGCGAAAAGTCCCGGCAGACAAGCTTAAGTTTGCACTCGCAAATCTGCTGCGCGCTTTTCGGGCAGAGCGGATCGAAGTCAATGGAAAGCCGGAGTCGTTCGGCAAATTCGTCGATCGCCACACCGATGCCCAGTTAGGCTCATTTCTGGGGCTGGACCTGCTCGCGCAAGACGATCCGAACTGGACTCCGCCTCCGCCGCGTTCCCACGGCTCTTCTGACGCAGAGTAGTATGTAGTGATTTCGGTCGGCTGCATTGCAGCGTCCATTCCGGCGGGCAGCCGACCGAACTCTCATCTTACTATTTTGCCCCACCCCTCCACCAACCGCGGGACAACCTCCATCGCGAAATTCAATCTGTGTAGTTGTGCGACGCAGGGCCTGGTTGCATCGTATACCGGTTGTAGCACGACTGCGATTGTGATGATTGTTTTCGAGAGACAAAACATTTCAGGAGAGTTGAATTGGCCGAACTCGAACTTAAAACAGGAGATTATGCGCCGGACTTTACGGCAAAAACCGGAGAAGGCGCAACAGTTACTCTGAGCGCTCTGTGTGAAAGCTCGCGCGTAGTGCTCGTATTCTATCCCGGTGACGATACACCAGTTTGCACTCGACAACTATGCGCTCTCCGCGATTCGATGACAGAACTTGGCAGCGCCGATTGCACCGTGCTGGGAATAAACCCCGCATCGGATGCGAAGCATAAGAAATTTGGAGAGAAGCACTCTTTTCCTTTTCCCCTTGTAGTCGACTCGGGGAGCGAGATTGCTAAGGCCTACGGCTGTAAAGGCTTTCTGGGCATTATCACGCGCACAGTTTTCGTTGTTGGAACGAATAGGAAGCTGCTGTACGCAAAGCGCGGCAATCCACCCGTGAGCGAGATACTGAGCGTCCTGGAGTGAGCCCTGCCGATTGACACATGTTTCTGCTCTCCGTATAATTCTGTTAGCGAATCGCGCCTCTATCGGGAACAGGAATACCATGCACCGAAGCTTCACCTTTCTGTCCGTACTTCTTATACTATTTTGCCTGCTTGCTGTTAGATGCGATGCGGCTGAGCACAGCTACGTCGTAAGCAACACAAAGTTCCTGCAGGATGGCACGGAGTTCACGATTAGAGGTATTAACATCAATGGCCCGGGGATGCCCGGCAACCACAAAGTGAGCTTGGACGTTCACCTCATCGCGGACGTGTGGAAATTCAACCTCGTTCGAGTCTCTTGCAGTATACGAGACGTTCCAAATGCCGCGCCCAAAGGTAAAGATGCGCCGGATACGCTTGACGACATAGTGCGAGAGTTTACCGATCGCGGCATCGTCGTCCTCATCTCACCTCGCGATCATGTTGGTGGATACTACTCCGATCCACCTGGTCCTGCCAACTCATCATCGCTAACGGAGCTTGCTGGGTGGTGGATTAAGACTGCCGAAAAGTACCGCAGCAATCCTAGTGTTTGGTTCGAACCGATGGCGGATCCAGGTGGACGCGAAGAGAATCCGATCGCGCAGCAATGGATGGATTCGACAGAGCGGATTGTGCGAACCATTCGACAGACTGTCGGCGCACCAAACATCATTGTCTGTTGCGGCGGGTACCGTGGGTGCGAGGATGGCAACATGGGCGCCCTGCCGGTAGTCGCTCATCTAAGTGCGATTCTTACCTATGGCCCTGCTATCGTAAAGACCTTTCCAAATGTTGCCTTTGACTTTTCTACGCTCGACGGCTGGGAAACTGGCGGAGTGGCACGCTTAAATGACTTTCTTGACCGAGTAGCTGAACAGAAAGTGGCCATATTTGTAGCCGAATACGGGCTGCATAATTGGGCAGATGGCTTGCATGGAGCAGAGGCAGTGCTGGCTGCCTCAAAAACGCGAAAACTTGGGCATTGCGCGTGGCAATGGGTACCAGACGACAGAAGCTGCCTGTGTACCACGGACAATCATAACGGCGGATGGGACATCGATCGGACGGATGGTGAGCGCCCGGGAAACCTCTCATGGCTCGGTGATCGCGTGTGGATCGACGGGCATGTCGAGCCATTTCACGGGCCGGCACTGGACAAGACCGGTTGGACCGCAACCTCGTTTGCACCAACGATGCGGAAAGACGGGCACTACAATCGGGCAGATCAGCCATTGGCAAACTATGTTATTCAGGAAGACTACTGGCGAAGCGACACAGGCCAGGAGCCGGGCCAATGGTACCAGGTTGATATGGGCACGAAGAGGTCATTCACGAGAGTTGAGTTCGACACGGGCGCACAGATTTGGGATTTCCCTCGCGCATATGAACTCTATGTTTCTCAGGATGGTGAGCACTGGGGGTCGCCGATTGCTTCAGGTAAAAACGAGCAATCTGTGATGCGATTGAGCTTCCCGCTTCAAAATGCCAGATTTATTAAAATCGTGCTCACCTCTAAGACCTGGCGGCAGTGGTTTATTGGCAATTTCCAGGTTTATGCGCCTTTTGGGGCAACGACGCCTGCGCCGGTTTTGCCGGCGCACGAAATAGAACTAGATCCACATGGCTGGCTGGCAACCGCGTCCCCTGTTGGATGGACCGACCTGCTCGTGCCTTTGCGTCCATTGCAGTACGAGTGGTCGCGCGCGGCGAGTAACACGAAATCGAGTCCGGGTGATTTTTACCAGATCGATATGCAGCAGCCAAAGCGATTTCATAAGGTAGTCATCAACTGCGGGCGGTTTAGCTATGAGTTCATGCGTGGATACGAACTATACGCCTCCATCGATGGCTCAAACTGGGGAAAGCCGATCGCAACCGGGCGTGGGGCGCCAATCACTACAATCCAGTTTACGCCGATTACAGCACGGTACGTCAGAATCATTCAGACGCGCGAAAACACGAGTCAATGGGTCATCACCCAGATGCACGTGTATGGTGAACAGGGGGCAGCAATAAATGCCGCTCGATAGCCAACATGGTTCCCCACGCTATTCGGGCAGTGGCTTGCCTTTCGTCTCTGGTGCGAAACAGAGCCCAATAAGTCCGAGTACGTAAACAAAGGCAACGCAGCTGGCAGCATTTCGGAAACCCATAGAGGCCGCCAGATTCCCCAGGGCAAAGGGCGCGGCTGCGGCTAGAATACGGGCACCGTTATAACAAAAGCCGCAGCCCGTAGTGCGGAGCCGAGTCGGGAATAGCTCCGGAAAATAGACGGTGTATGCTGAAAATGGGCCAAGCAGGCAAAATCCGAGCACTGGAGCCCAAGCCATAAGCTGCGCAAAGGTGTGTGCCATCTGAAACATTACCTGGATCGCTCCGAATGCCAGGATGAAGAAGAGCAGAAGCGACGAGCGGCGAGTGGTTCTTTCAGCGAGGACGGCGTAGGCATACGCTCCAAAGAAGGCCCCAAAGTTCTGCGCTAGATACACATAGCTCTTGTACCGCGAGATATCCGCATCTGCGAGGTGCAGCGGCGCAAGAGCGACCTTCGTGAGCTCTGGGGTCCAGTTCCCTACCCCCCAGAAACCGCCAACACCGGCGGCGGCCATCAGCACTCCGGCAATTGTGTTGCGTCGAAGTTGAGGGTCTCTGAAAAGCTCGGCAATATTCCCGAGTTCGTTTGGTGCATGGTGCTTCACTGCATCCTCGCGGGCATGCTGCCACTGTTCCGGCTCCTTCACTGCCTTGCGGATCCAGAGAACAAGCAGTGCGGGAGCGGCGCCTACTGCAAACGCCCAACGCCACTGATCGCCATGCAGCGACAGCGTACCTAACAAGAGCGGTAGCCCTAGCAGTACGACCGCGGCCATCATATTGCCGACGGCAGAGAGCGCCTGAAGAAGGCCAAGAGCCCTACCCCTGGATCTCGCCGGGAATGTTTCAGCAACTATTGCGGCACCTGCGGCCCATTCGCCGCCGACGCCAAGTGCAGTGAGGAAACGAAACAGCTCAAATGTGCCGACAGTTCGAGTTAGCCCGCTTAGCCCCGTAAACGTTGCATAGATCAGGATTGTGAGCATCATCGTTCTTGTGCGGCCCAGTCTGTCGCCAAGAACACCAAATATGAGCCCACCGGCTGCCCAACCCAATAGAAAGATTGCTGTGACCTGAGCGCTAATTGCAGAGACATGATCGCGCTGCGCGCCTGTTAGGGTCTTAATGCCGGGATAGATGAGAGACGTAACTGCAGGTTGTCGAACCAGCGTAAACAGATTCTGGTCCATGGTGTCGAACAGCCATCCCAGAGCTGCGATTCCAAGCACGATCCATGCGTAGCGTGGAACATTCTGGTACCACGCAACATTCGAATTATCAGCAGTGCCTACGGTTGCTAATGGCCCTTTTGGCTCACTCAAATCGACCTCCAAAGTCCAACCACTCTGCCCGAGATGAAGTCTGCCCCGTATCTCGCGCCTAAACCACATCGGCATTGAACTGCCGCCATGAACACTCTCAGACCGTGGTGACGAAAATAAGAGCTGCGCAATGACGATTGCCTTACAGATGCCCGGGACAACTCGAGGTCAAATCTCAAACCTCAGAACATACCATGCAGTTAATCTGTGCATGGTCCGTTTCCTCCCGGCTTCTGCCGATTAAGGTACAATAAAGGCTCGTTAGAGCACCTGTACATATTGCGCAACAGCGCTGGTCACTATAAACAGATATTGAAAGTGAGATCCTCTTTGTTCTCCTCGCATCCCATAACTCAGCTCCTCAATGATCGAATATTGATTATAGATGGAGCCATGGGCACCATGATTCAGCGGCATCATTTTGAAGAGAAGGACTATCGTGGCGATCGTTTTACTCAACACCCGGTAGACCTTAAAAACAACAACGAAGCGCTGATGCTGGTTCGTCCAGATGTGATCGAAGAGATTCATCGAAAATATCTGCTTGCTGGCGCAGACATCATCGAAACGAATACCTTTAATGCCAACGCCATTAGCATGGCGGATTTTGGAATGGAGCACCTCGTTCGCGAGATGAACGTGGAAGCTGTTCGAATTGCCCGGCGTGCCGTTGATAATGTTTCGGCTGAGCAGGGTACAGGTCGACCACGATTTATCGCCGGCGCGCTTGGCCCAATGAATCGTGCCCTCTCTCTCGCGGTGGACGTGAACGACCCGGGCAAACGCAGTGTTACGTTCAATGAAGTGATGCTAGCCTATTACGAGCAGGTGCAGGCCTTGATGGAGGCTGGGGTCGATCTGCTACTGGCAGAGACGACGTTCGACACATTAAACTTGAAAGCGGCCCTGTTCGCGATCCAGAAGTATTTTGACGAGACGAATACCAGTGTTCCAGTGATGACCAGCCTATTTCTGGACCTGTCTGGCCGCACGATGTCTGGCCAAACGGTAGAGGCGTTCTGGAATTCGATTTCGCATGCCCCACTGCTTAGCGTTGGTCTGAACTGCGCGTTTGGCCCGGAACAGATGAGACCGTTCATCGAGGAGCTATCGGGTCTCGCGCCGGTCTACATCAGCGCCTATCCCAATGCCGGGCTGCCTAACCCTCTGGCCGATACAGGATATGACCTCACTCCGAATGACATGCATCCGATGCTGCGCGATTGGGCTCAGAATGGGTGGTTGAACATAGTGGGCGGCTGCTGCGGAACGACTCCCGATCACATTCGCAAGATCGCGGAGGCGGTTGCGGACTGTGCTCCACGAAAGCTTCCTGTGCCTGAAGCGGAACCTTGTTCACGCTTTAGCGGACTTGAGCCGCTAACTATCCGACCCGAGACAAACTTCATTAACATTGGCGAACGTACAAACGTCACGGGTTCGCCAAAGTTCGCAAAGCTGATTCTCGCGGGAGACTATGAAGGCGCCCTAACCGTGGCGCGGCAGCAGGTTGAGAGCGGCGCAAATCTCATCGATATCAACATGGATGAAGGGATGCTAGATGGCGTCGATGCCATGACACGCTTCCTTAACCTGGTTGGTCCAGACGACTCCATCTCACGCGTTCCCTTGATGCTGGATAGCTCCAACTGGACCGTTCTTGAGGCTGGCCTGAAGTGCATTCAAGGCAAGGGAATTGTCAATTCGCTGAGCCTTAAGGAGGGTGAAGATAAGTTCCGCGACCAGGCAAGGCTGGTTCGACGGTACGGCGCGGGTGTAGTTGTGATGGCTTTCGATGAAGCTGGACAGGCCGATACGGTGCAGCGTAAGGTGGCAATCTGTACACGCGCCTATCGTATCCTCACCGACGAGCTTGGGTTTCCACCTCAAGACATTATTTTTGACCCGAACGTCCTAACCGTTGCCACGGGTATCGAAGAGCACAACGCCTACGCAGTCAACTTTATTGAAGCCACCCGTATTATCAAGCAGAACCTGCCCGGATGCAAAGTAAGCGGAGGGATTTCGAACATCTCGTTCTCGTTCCGTGGGAACAATGTTGTGCGCGAGGCGATGCATTCCGCCTTTCTTTACCACGCGATCCAGGCCGGCCTGGACATGGGAATCGTCAATGCCGGACAGCTCGCGGTCTATGAGGAGATCCCTGCTGAGCTGCTGGGGCTGATTGAGGATGTCCTGCTAAACCGGAGAGAAGACGCCACCGAGCGCCTCCTCGTATTTGCAGAAACAGTTAAGGGACAGGCAGGCAAGGCTCAAGTAAAGGACGACGCGTGGCGTCAGGCGAGCGTTGAAGAGAGACTAAAGCACTCACTCATTAAGGGCATCGTGGATTTCATCGAGACGGACGTTGAAGAGGCAAGACAGAAATATGACCGCCCCCTAAATGTCATCGAAGGTCCGCTGATGGATGGTATGAATGTTGTCGGTGACCTATTTGGCGCTGGCAAGATGTTTCTTCCTCAAGTGGTTAAGAGCGCCCGCGTGATGAAGCGCGCAGTTGCTGTTCTGCTCCCATATATGGAGAAGGAGAAGGAGCTTGCCCTAGCAGCGGGCCAAGAGGTACAAACGCAGGGCAAGATCGTGATGGCGACGGTGAAAGGCGATGTGCATGATATCGGCAAGAACATCGTTGGTGTCGTCCTGGGATGTAACAACTACGAGGTGATCGATCTCGGCGTGATGGTCTCCTGCGAGGCGATTTTGCGAGCTGCGCGTGAGAATGGCGCAGATGTAATTGGGTTGAGCGGATTGATTACTCCCAGCCTTGAAGAGATGGTGCATGTCGCCCGCGAGATGTCCCGAAGTGGTTTCGACATTCCGCTGCTGATTGGCGGCGCTACAACCAGCAAAGCACACACTGCTGTCAAGATCGCTCCGCACTACAAGCATGCCGTCGTGCATGTACTCGACGCATCACGTGCCGTGGGAGTGGTGAGCCAACTTCTAAGCCAGGAACAACGGACGCCGTTTAAGACTGCCGTAGCTAATGAGCAGGCTCTATTACGTGAGCAATATGCTTCGAGGCAGCGAGAGAGAGCAACTCTTACTCTGAGTGCAGCACGAAACAGGCGCAAAGTGATCGATTGGAGAAGCTATACTCCGCCAGTTCCTTCTGAGCTGGGTGTCCGGATACTTCGCAATTTCCCGATTGCTGAGTTGGAGCCCCTGATCGATTGGACGCCTTTCTTTCACACCTGGGAGCTGAGTGGCAGATACCCGGCAATTCTACAGGATGAAGTTGTGGGCGACCAGGCTCGCGTGCTGTTTAGCGAAGCTAAAGCTTTACTTAAGACACTAATAAATGAGAACGTACTCACGGCAGATGGCGTTTTTGGTATGTTTCCTGCAAACAGCATCGGGGACGATATCGAGCTCTACACGGATGACAGACGCGTAGGCATCCTGGCAAATTTCCACACACTGAGGCAGCAAGTTGATAAGGGCCCGGAAACGATCAACTACGCGCTGGCCGATTTCGTGGCTCCGAAGGAGAGTGGCAAGGGGGACTACCTGGGGGCATTCGCCGTAACCACAGGAGCTACCGTAAAGCAGCTTGTTAAGAAGTACAGGGACCAGCAGGACGACTACACGGCGATCATGATAGAAGCACTCGCAGATCGTCTCGTGGAAGCATTTGCAGAGCTGTTGCACAAGCGAGTACGAGATCTCTGGGGCTATGGTCTCAACGAATCGCTTTCGCCCGAAGAGATTATTGGCGAGAAGTATGCGGGTATTCGTCCGGCGCCAGGATACCCGGCCTGTCCAGACCATACTGAGAAAGCGACGATCTGGCGACTGTTAGATGTGGATCATTCAGCAGGGATAACTCTCACTGAGAGCTATGCGATGAATCCTGGTAGCTCAATCTCCGGTTTGTACTTTTCGCATCCTGAGTCGAGGTATTTCCCGGTTGGAAAGATCGAGAAAGATCAGGTTGAAAGCTATGCAAGGCGAAAGGGAATCGACGTGCATATCGCCGAGCGCTGGCTTGCTCCTAACCTAAATTACGAGCCGTAGTTTTCCGGTATACTTAGCCGATCGTGCTTTCCTTACAAATCCTATACGCAGTGTCGGCTAAGAACGCTGCGTCACCGCAATCCAACTTT
The DNA here is from genome assembly GCA_903919615.1 of uncultured Chthonomonas sp. Classification (GTDB taxonomy): domain Bacteria; phylum Armatimonadota; class Chthonomonadetes; order Chthonomonadales; family Chthonomonadaceae; genus CAIXIX01. The sequence continues at coordinate 11,081 of CAIXIX010000297.1, read as the reverse complement.
TGTGCTGCGTATTCGATAGTCATTTGCGCAGACCACACCCACCAGGACTCACTGCTTGAAAATCGCGATGATATCTCTGTACCTACCGAGTGAAAGCAAAATCGGAAGTGGGTATCAGGCGCATTATATGGCGAACGCACTTACTAGGCGTGGGCACGACGTCACCATGTTCAGCCCGTGCGGCCCCACTGACGGCGCACTCTACAAAACCAACGTGGTGAATCCAGGCAAACGGATTCGTACATTCGGCTTTGCACTCAAGCTGCGGTCTGTCGACTACACGGGCTTTGACATAGTTCATGCCCATGGAGACGATTACTGGTTGTGGAGCAAGAAGAAGCACCCTCCACATATCCGTACGATGCACGGCTCCTGTCTTGCAGAGGCCAAACACATCCCCTCGGTAAACGGCAAGCTGAGGATGTTTCTTCTCGGCCTAAGCGAGATTCTAGCGACTAAGGTCGCCGATCGCACCGTATCTGTATCGCGAAACACTGTCGTCTACTATCCGTGGACTCGCGACGTAATCATGAATGGTGTCGATACCACGGCATTTCGGCCTTCCGCAGCGGATGGCTCGGAGAAGGAGAAAAGCCCTACCATCCTGTTCGTTGGGACCTATCACAACAGGAAGCGGGGCAAACTGCTGATGGACCAGTTCGAGTCGGTTATTCGTCCTGCCTTGCCAGATGCACGGCTCTGGATGGTCTCCGAGTCCATTCCTGAGATGGAAGGCGTCACACTCTTCCGGCGCATTCCCCTTGAAGAGCTTACCGATCTCTACCGAAGGGCTTGGGTTTTCTGTTTACCCAGCAGTTATGAGGGCTTTGGCGTGCCGTACATTGAAGCGATGGCCTCAGGGCTTCCTGTGGTTGCCACTCCAAACCTCGGTGCGTTAGAGGTGCTTGGCGAAGGCAAATTCGGGATTATAACGGAGCCAGAGAACATTGGTGAGAGAATTCTAGAACTTCTCACCAATCAAGTGGCTCGCGAGACGATGCGTCTCAATGGTCTCGAGCGTGTGAAAGAGTTTGCATGGGATCACATCATCGACCAGTACGAAAAGGTCTACGTGGATGTAACGGCAAAGAGAAAGAACTGAGCGAATCGCGAGACATGAACATTGCAATCTTCCCCAGCGCATTCCATCCAAGCCTTGGCGGCGTCGAAGAGCTCGTAAGGCAGTTGGCGCATCAACTGGTGCGCGATGGACATCGCGTTATGATTGCGACAAACCGATGGCCGAAGACGCTTCCAGAACGCGAAGATGTAGATGGACTTGATGTACGCCGATATATCTGTCGTGTTCCAGAACGAACATGGAAACAGATGGGCGGAGCAATATTGTTTGGCCCTGGAACCCTGCGAAGCGTTTGCCGGGACCTAAAAGAGTTTAAGGCCGACATCGTTCACGTTGAGTGTGTTAGCTCACCCGCCTATTACGCGATGAATGCTGCAAAGCGGCTAAAGCTTCCCCTGGTAGTAACCTTGCAGGGCGAACTCACGATGGATGCCTCACGGATCTTTCAGAAGAACCATTTTGCAAAGCAGCTGATGCGGGAATCCCTGGAGCGTGCTGACGCAGTAACTGGCTGCTCGGCACATACGCTTGCTGAGGGAGAAACGTTTGTAGGAGAGAAGTTTGGGCCAAGAGGATTTGTGACACCCAATGGCGTGCGGTGCGCAGATTTCGAGGCGGAGCCGTACAAACATGTGCGCCCCTACATCTTTGCCATTGGCCGCCACGCTGCTCAAAAGGGCTTCGACAATCTGCTGAAAGCCTATGCACGTATCAGGCCACAGCTATCTCAGCCCTTCGATCTGTTGCTTGCTGGCGACGGTCCCGAACGTGCTTCACTCGAGGCGCTTGCAGCAGAACTTAAAATCAAAGACAGCGCACACTTTGTCGGAAGAAAGAATCACGATGAGGCCGTTGCCCTATTTCTTGGCTGCGAGTTCTTCGTGCTCAGCTCTCGTGCCGATGAAGGGCTGCCTGTTGTCTCGGTTGAAGCGCTGGCCGCTGGCGCTCCGATCGTCGCTACTCGCTCGGGCGGTACGCCTGAGGCGGTCCAGGACGGCATAAACGGGTTAATCATTCCGAAAGATGACATTGATTCGTTGGCACATTCTATGTTGCGCCTCGCTTCGGACGACGCGCTTAGGTCAAGCATGCGGACTGCAAACCGTGAACGCGCGCATGAGTATGACTGGACCAGAATCGCTATAAACTACGTTGGCGTCTATCAATCCGCCATATCCAAACACCGAGCTGGCAATTAGGACTGGGGGGATTAGGGGATTTGGCCGATATACCCACGCTGTGCATGATTTTTGAAGGCATAGGACCCTACAGTGCAATCGGACGTGTTGCCATGCAGGGCGTTACGCTTGCCCTTGATGCAGGTTGGGAAGTAACGGTTGTAACTAAGCGCCTTGACGAGAGCCTTGTTCCGCGTGTCGAATGGCTCAAGATGCACGTTCCCCCTAAATTTTTCTACTACCAGTGGATAACTGCACGAAAATTCATTCGGCAGGCTCTTGGTAACAGAACATTTGATGTTATCCATGCCCATCAACCTCAGGTCGCCGACCTTTCGGATATTTTCCAGTGTCACTTTTTAACCCGGGCTGCCTATGAGCGCAAATCGCTCACCAGAGTTCGAAACCTGCGCAGCGCATTTATTCGGATACAGGAGCAGGGCGTACTGCACGCTGAGGATAACTTCTACCGAACCTGGAACCCAAATACGAGGATGATGTACGACAGCGAACTAACGCGTGATGATTTTCACCGGCTCTACGGGAAGCTGAAATCTGAGAGCGTCATGGTGTATGCGTTTCCCAAACTCCATATACCGAATGATCAGGAACGCGTTGCAGCAAAAGTAAAACTAATCGGCGCTGAGCACAAAGGTCCAGTTCTAGGCTTTCTAGGCGGGTTGCACGAAAGAAAAGGCTATCGCGCGCTCATTAGCGGATTAGAGGGCGACAACTCGGTGTTTCTACTGATGGGAGGACAATATTCAGCCGGATTTCAGGCGCCAACGCTGGCAGGGCGGTTTAAGGCAGTTGGGTTAGTGGAAGATATCAAGACCTTTTATCACGCATGCGATGCCTTCATCGTGCCAAGCTATTACGAACCGCTAGGGCTGGTTGGCTTTGAGGCTGCCGCAAATGGAGTGCCAGTAATCGCAACACCCGAAGTCGGGGCATTGCCACACCTCTTAGAATATGGTGCAGGATGCGCATGGAACCGCACGGAATCGCTCCCAGCAGTTGTTCAAAATATCACAGCCGAACGCAAGAGTTGTAACGCTGGAGCTGTGCGCATGGAGCAAGACCTGGGGGCAAAAGCATACGGTGAAAGGCTGATTAAAGAGTACTATTTAATCAGAGATTCTAAACTTAAGAGCCGGGAATAGCATCCCACCAGGAGATTGATTTGACTTTGAAAACGGCACTTATTACCGGGATAACCGGTCAGGATGGGTCTTATCTTGCCGAATTGCTGCTCGAAAAGGGATATAGGGTCGCTGGAGTTGTGCGACGTTCAAGCACCGAGAGCTTTGAACGGATTTCCCACATCAAGGATCAGATAGAGCTTGTACAGGCAGATTTGCTAGATCAGTACTCTCTCATCGACGCGCTTAAGACTGTCAAACCTGCTGAGGTATACAACCTTGCGGCCCAGTCTTTTGTACCTACAAGCTGGAATCAGCCTGTGTTGACTGGTGAGTTCACGGCGCTCGGCGTTACCCGCGTCCTGGAAGCAATCCGACTTGTCGACCCTACGATCCGCTTCTACCAGGCATCCAGCAGTGAGATGTTTGGTAAGGTCCTTGAAACTCCTCAGCGAGAAACGACGCCGTTTTATCCTCGAAGCCCCTACGGCGTTGCCAAAGCATATGGCCACTACATTACAGTGAATTATCGTGAAAGTTTCGATCTGTTTGCGGTTTCCGGGATTCTGTTCAACCATGAGAGTGAGCGTAGAGGGCTAGAATTTGTTACGCGTAAGGTCTCAGACGGTGTCGCACGAATTAAACTTGGGCTTGCCAAGGAGCTGCGCATGGGTAACCTGAGTGCCCGCAGAGACTGGGGATTTGCAGGCGATTACGTTGACGCGATGTGGCGCATGCTCCAACAGGAACATCCAGACGACTACGTGGTAGCCACAGGCGAAACTCACTCAGTCGAAGAGCTTGTGGAGGTCGCTTTCAAATGCGTCGATCTTGATTGGCGCGACTTCGTCGTCCAGGACCCCGCATTTTACAGGCCCGCTGAGGTCGATCTCCTGGTTGGCGATCCAACCAAGGCCCGTGCAGAACTTGATTGGAGCCCGGCCGTCAACTTCCAGCAGCTTGTTGAGCGAATGGTCCGTTCGGATGTTGCCCTGTGGGAGCGGCGTATCAGGCATGCGGACTGAAGCCTACAGGCAGCGAACAAAATGAACCCAATTCTGATTACCGGCGCGTTCGGCTTTGTTGGACGCCACCTCATCACACGACTCCTGCGGGAGAGCTCACAGCACAAGGTCGTCGCCGCCGCACTTCCGTCTGAACTACAGGCAGCGGCAGAGTGGACTTCAGCGCTCAGCCCGGCCGCACAGAGGAGGCTCGCCTGGCAGGCGCTGGATATTAATAACCCTGAGATGGTGCGTGCGGTTCTTGTCACATCGAAGCCCGGTGCGATTGTACACCTTGCTGCGCGTGCCTCCGGCGCCGATCCTGATCGCGAAGCAGTGCATCGCACAAATGTTGTCGCCGTTGGGACGCTGCTGCAGGAAGTGAGACGGACATCGGATCACCTGGGGTCGCCCGTCAAGACCTTGCTTATCAGCACGGGTTATGCCTATGGAAGTTCAAGCATTGACAGGCCCTCAGTCGAAAGCGATCCGCTTGAATATGGCCGGTATGGCCCCTATACAGACAGTAAAATCGAGATGGAAAGGGTTGCGGCTGAATTTGCAGACATCGTCGTGATAGCGCGTTCCTTTTCGCATACGGGGCCCGAGCAAACTCCCGTTTTTGCGGTTCCGTCGTTCGCGCGACAGATCGCCATGATCGAACGCGGCGCATTAGAACGAGACATTAGCGTTGGCAACCTCGATCCACTTCGAGATATGCTGGATGTTCGCGACGTAGTACGGGCCTATGAGCTGCTCATAGAACATGGGGCTCTTGGAGAGACATACAATGTAAGCTCCTCGCAGCCACTAAGCATGCGCGATATTCTGGACAGACTCCGATCCATGAGTTCTGTTCCAACGACAGTTTCGTCAGATCCTGAGAGATTTAGGCCGGCAGATATCGGGTGTTCCACCGGCAGCTATGAAAAGCTTCAGACAGCAACTGGCTGGCAGCCTGCCTACGACATCAATACCACATTAGCGGATACGCTCCGATGGTGGCAAAGCTCTTTAGATATTCCTGATCCGGCGAAAGGAATACCAGCTTCTTGAGTGAATTTGCATTAATTCATATTCCAACACCTGGCGATCACTATTCGCCTGCCACCGGTAGCGCTATCATTTCGGTTGTGTACGAGCTCGGTAAGCAGCATCTGCTGAACGGAGGCTCCCATAAGATCATCGTTGGACGAAACACACAACACGATTACGACACCGGCGAGTGCTTGGAGGTCGATTTCCCACCACGCCCATCTCGAAACCTCCGCGGAGTGGATGCTATTTTTGCAAAGGTGGGCTTGCCCAGGTATTTCATGCGCCGAGTTCATTCCGCTGTCGATGGGGTTCTGAAACCTGACTTTGACGGCTGCGTTATGGTGCACAACGCGCCCGTCGGTCTCGCCGCGGTAAAGCACGCTGCTCCCAACTCAAGAGTGTGCCTCTACGCCCACAACGATCTCTTTTCATCGTATAGCCGAAGCGAGATGCGCCGGAGTCTTGAGCCAGCCTATCGAATTATCTGTGTAAGCCAGTACATCGCCTCCCTCATCACCAGGCAGCTTGGCGAGGCGGATCCGCGCCTACGAGTAGTTCATAACGGTGTGAACACCAGCGTATTCAAGCCGTCAGGGAGATCGCTTGCATCTGACAGTCCACCGGTGATTTTGTTTATAGGCCGTGTAGTTCGAGAGAAGGGAGTAGACCTTCTCTTGCGAGCGGCTGCAACTCTTGGGGACCGTAAGTTCCAACTGCGCATTGTCGGCAGCGACAACTTCAACTCCAAGGCGTCCCTTAGTACTTATGAGCAGGAGTTGAGGCGCCTGGCTGAGCCAATAAAAGACCGGGTAGAGTTCATTCCATTTGTCGATCGAAAGCAAGTCGTATCACTTTACCAATCCGGAACTATCTATTGCGCTCCATCAAACTGGGATGACCCGTGCCCACTGACGGTTCTGGAAGCGCTCGCAATGGGACTCCCAATTGTTACGTCACGGCGCGGCGGAATACCGGAAGAAGGCAAAGACGCGGTTCGCTACTTTTCACCACCAGCGATTGACGAGCTTGCTGCGCATCTTGCGGACCTCATCGACAATCCTAAGTTACGCGATGAGTTGGGTCTGAAGGCTCGGGCTCGCGCTGAAGAATTGAGCTGGGAATCCCAGTACCAGGCGCTTGTGCGTGCTTTGGCTTGAGATGTTGCCATTCCATGAAGCCTCAATCAAGTACTGTCCTTCACATATTGACTCCGGGAGACCATTATTCACCCGCCACAGGAAGCGCTATCGTGACAGTGGTCTATGAACTCAGCAAGTGGCATCAGATTGCTGGGAGAGAAACCCTGTTAGTTGTCTCAAAGAACACGCGACATGACTACGACGTCGGTGTCTGCATCGAAGTTATGGATCGTCCGGAGCCTGTGCGGAGGCAACGCATCGTCGACGCACTGATGGGTAGAGCCGGACTCCCGCGTGTTTTCTCGAGGGCTGCCTATGCGCCCTCGGTCGCGGCCATACCATCAGAGTTCACCGGTACAGTGATGCTGCATAATGCCGCCGGATGTGCGCCCTCTGCCAGAAAGGCAGCGCCATTAGCCAATCTGTGTCTCTACTGCCACAATAATCTCTTCAGTACTTACTCCAATTTTGAGGTGCGGCGGACGTTAAATGCTGTGGACAAGATTGTCTGCGTGAGCAATTTCATTGCCGATCTCATAAAGAAACGCCTTGGGAGTGACGACCCCCGCGTTTTTGTTGCGCTTAACGGTGTTGACACGGAACGCTTCAAGCCTCCAGTATCGCATCAAAACATGCTGCCTCCGCTGATTCTATTTGTCGGACGCGTGCAGCCTCAAAAGGGGCCGGACCTGTTGATAAAGGCGGGCTGTATCCTGGCAGAGCGCGGGGTAGATTTCAGGATCCGGATTGTTGGCAGCAGCAATTTCAGCGCAGATGATCCACTGACAGAATATGAAAGCCAACTGCGCCAAATCGCTCGACCTATTGCCGATAAGGTGGAGTTTGTACCGTTTGTTGACCGCACCGGAATCGTAAGCCACTACCTAGACGCGGACGTTTTTTGTGCACCATCAAACTGGGACGAGCCTGTGTCACTAACGGTACCTGAAGCAATGGCCTCAGGCATTGCGACAGTGGCTTCGAGACGCGGTGGTATACCTGAGGTGGGTGCAGACGCTCTGCTGTATTTCGAACCACCGGATGTAAACGAACTCGCTCATCAAATTGAGACGTTGATTGTTAGTCGAGGTTTACGGGATCAGATGGGACAGCGCGCGAGGCAGCGAAGCGAAGAGATAAGCTGGCGTCGCAGGTATGACGCGCTGTGGAAGGGTGTGCTGAACCCCTCGCCACAGGATGCGCACACGTCATGATCATCTCTGATGCTATAAGGATTTTCTAAGCTAATGGATCTCATTTTTGTTTCGATGGAGGATTGGGATGACATCTGGCGCAGAAACCAGTTTGTGTGCGCCGGTCTAACACGCCGATTCCCTGATGCCAGGATCCTGTTTGTGGGGCTGCCTCGCGATGTATCGAATCAGATCAGGCGCGGAAAGCTTAAGGGCACGCTTGCGACTTCCACGCAGAGCATAGCGGGTTACCCGCAGATAACAGTTTCGCGGCCGATTAAGTTTCTGCCAAACACTATTCCCCTATTTCGAAGATTCAATGAAAGCCTGATGCGAAGTCATGTGAGGAAGGCTTCTCAATCGATCGGACTGCAATCGCCCGTGCTATGGCTTAATCCGCACTCCGCAGTTCATATGATTGGGTCTCAGAATGAATCCGCTGTTATCTATGACATTACCGATGATTGGACTTCACTGACGCAATCTCAACGCGTTCGCGAGTTGACAATTGTACAGGATGCTGAGATGTGCAAGCGTGCCGACGAAGTGATCGTCTGTTCACAACGGCTTTTCGAGATGAAGCAGGATAAGACGGACCGTCTGCATCTGATTCCCAACGGAGTCGATGGCGCGCACTACAGCCGGGTTCAAGCTAAGAATCTGCAGGTTCCAGATGCCGCACGTTCATGGCAACACCCAGTTCTTGGTTATACAGGCACAATTCATAAAGACAGGGTAGATATTGAGCTCGTGGAGGCGATCGCTCGAAAGATGACAAACGGCTCAATCGCCCTTGTTGGCCCAAGCCACCTTACCGAGCCGGATGCGGCGCGACTGCTCGCAACTGGGCGAATACACATCACCGGGGGGGTCCCTTATGCACAAATACCAGATTATATGCGCGCGTTCGACGTCTGTATAACGCCTCATCTCGTTACCAACTTCACCGAGAGTCTCAATCCGATAAAGCTCTGGGAGTATCTGGCAGGTGGTAAGCCAATCATCTCAACACCTGTGGCTGGCTTTCGCGACTATCCTCAGCATGTAAGGCTCGCGACAGGAGTGGACTCGTTCTTGGACGAAATGCAAGAGGCTCTCAACGAATCGCCGGACAAGCCAGCCGCGCGTCGCGAAGAGGCGTCCAAACACTCGTGGGACTCCAGGATCAATGATATCTGCGACGTGTTAGATCAGGCGAGAATCCATCATCAATCCAATTCTAGACCTTCACTGTCAAGTATTTGATCAATGACATATTGTTAACGAGTTAACGCTCTGCGACGCTAACGAGAGCTCCCAGAGTCGTAACCGCACTCGTTTCCCACGAGTACTTATCAACACGCTCCAATCCGCTAGCAATCATTCGATTTCGAAGTGATGAATCCGTATTACACCGATGAATTGCGTGTCCCAGGGCGGCATTATCATCCAGATCGACGTAGAGCGGTCCATCTCCACAAACTTCTTGAAACACAGGGATATTCGAGACTATCTGGGGCAGCGACGCTGCCATCGATTCGAGCAACGGCATGCCGAAGCCTTCGTATCTGGACATAAACAGGGATAGTTGAGCATTCTTGTAGAGATATCTCATCTCGGAATCTGTTACGTAGCCAAGACAGATCACACGATTACGCAGAAGCGGGTTTTCCGCTATGGTTGACCGTATCAAACTATCAAGGTGCTTTAGATCGCCTGCCAGGATGAGGACGGTATCCTCATCTCGATAGTTCTGTATATATTCTTCAAATCCGCCCAAGGTCTGTTGCGAGTTCTTATTCATTGATCCTGGATTAACTGCGAGGATAAATGGACGCCCTGTCGGAAGAAGTCCTGGAGGCGCCGCAACCTCAACTACGGCAGCATTGTGGTATAGGGCGGGCGGCGCCACTGTGATGGTTTCGTCTGGAAGATCAAACAGGTGTAATAACTCCTGCTTTACCGTGTTCGAGATCGTGATTATGTGATCAAAGTTGTGCACTCCCCGCCTAGACTCTGCCAGTTGGGCTTTCGGATTTCGGTTTCCGTAGAGATCAGGGCACATGTGCATTCCATTATCAAGTACAAGCGCAACGGTACGTCCCAACATCGGTGTTCGTAATGGCTTCGTCTCTCTAGCCATTCTGTAGAAGACCTTGCTGCCGGTTGCCAGCATGTTATAGGGCAGCGAGATGTGTCGCATAATCTTTCCGGATGCAAAATGAGGCGTAACACGCGGCCGCTTGAGCAGCGGCTCGGCTCGATTTAACCTTTCGCGTCCGTCAAAATGCAGGTGAAACTCGTGGGATGTCTCATTGACTGCCATACCCATTAAGATCTTGTAGATATACAACTGCTGACCGCGCCAGGTTGGCACCTGGAGACGAGTCGAATCAACATACACGTTCATCGCCAAACTCCATAGTTCACAGCACTTAGTTGGTCTGTACAAAGGTCACCAACAGGTCGTGTGTCCGCACCGACACAAATTAATCATTTACCAAGGGTTACGCAGATTACACCATCAAGTAGTGTGATTGTGTGGATCTAGCCAAGGACCCTATAGGTTGATATTAGCACACATACCCGTGCTAATTGCACATTATTGTTCGGCAACGAATGCAACTGTATGGCCGCAATTGCAAATAAATCCCAAAAAAACCTAACGCGGCTTCTAAAAGTAATGAGCCCAATTCTGCGGGGTAATTAATACGTGTAACCCTTTTAAACCGGTGCGCAAAGGGAGCATCTTCGATTGCCCTAACTACCGGCCGCGATTGGGCAATCAGTTTCAACTGGCTGCATGTTTCGCAGCGAATAAACAGGACATAATCGATCGTTCATTTCGCCGATGCAGATGTCATGAGTCCGTGCCGCAGTCACGTCGTGACGGGTAGACCGATTTGGCCCATGTTTGCAAGAGCGAAACCCTCCCGTTCAATCTTAGGTGCGGGCGCCAAAATGGATTGGCGACTTTGATACCCTAGATAGATCCGTGGTGGCATAAACTTATCATCAAGACCTCTAAACAGATGGTGCCCGGGACGGATACAACCTGTCCCTCCACGCTAAACATGGAAACTCAACAAGTCGACACATAAGCAATGCCAACAGCCAGGATGTCGCTAGGTACGCTGTGAAGACCAACAGCCACCTTAGTTCGCCGTGCGAGCTAAACAATCCGCGACTATAAAGCCATACTCCAACAAATCGTCCCAAGCGATGCCACAGGTTGCATATTCTGGTGAAAGTGTTCAGTGATTCCGAAGGAAAGTGTTCACCTGTTCTGTTTTTATGTGCGCAGTGATTCTGTTTGAAAGTGCGCAG
>CAIXIX010000296.1 GCA_903919615.1 uncultured Chthonomonas sp. | reverse complement strand
TGGAGCCGGTCAGACTAATGGCTTGCCTAAACGAGCGTCCTCATGCGCACCTATTGCTCCGAGCCCGAGTTGTCCAATTGAGTGGCCCCGCTGATGCCAACGTAATTCAGATGACTGAGACGGTTCGTGCGCTGGTTGACGCTCAGCGAGCGGAAGTCGTTACCGCTTTTGCGGATCTGCAGTCATTCCTTCTGGACCGCCTTAGCAAGCGCAAAGGCAAGGATCTGCAGGTTTACAACGAGATTAGGGCCGTTATGCCTACGCTCGGAGATGGTTCACGTCCGCTGACGGTCCCTGAAATATTGCTTCTCATGATGATTGATCGGTCGCTTCCGGCTCTCCCATCAGACGCAGCGTCTCAGCAAGCACGGGCGTCAGAAACTGCAATGGCAACCTTGCCACAGCACCTTGGCGCGCTGCTAATTAACGCGACCCGAGATGATACAGCAATCATGCAAGAGATCGCACCGGACCTGGCGTCATGGAAGCAGGCAGTATCGACCTCGCGCGACTGGTGTGCCTACTATCTTAAAGAACTCGACAAGCCGAACGGTGTAGGTATCACTGGCTTCCGGGCGGCTCTAGATGGGAAGAAGTGTCCGATCCCAGTCTGGATTGCAATTCGAATGAAGCGATCGATCGAGTTAACGCAGCGACTGTATCCTGATATGGTTGCAAAGCAGACGCGAGAGAGCTTGCTCGAACTGGAAAAGAGATTCAACAGGGGCCTCGATCAGGTTAATATCATTATTGCGGATCTAGCCAAGGCTGAGGCTGCTGAGAAGGCCGCGGTCCTCGCAAAAGCAAGTCCTGAGCCAATAAAACCTAACTCAAAGGCAGAGAAGGCAGCCAAAAAGCGATCTGCGCCAGCGCCAGATGTCGACCATCAGCTACTCGCCTTGCAAACGGCTGCAAACGAGCTTGTTTCGGCTCCGCTGGCGCTTTTCAACACGGTTATGTCAGCAACGGACGGCGCTGCCCCAACTACTGATCAACTTATAAAGATGATCAGGAACTATTCCATAGAACGCGCCAAGCTTTCCGCATACATGGATGCACCAGACCAGGAAGGCGCCTCCAACATTAACTATGCGAGGATTGAGACACTAGAAGCGAGCCTAAACCTCTGGCTCAGACGCGCTAGTGAAGCGATGGCTAGCGCCCTGGAACAGCAGTTCTACAGCGGCTACGTCGAGCAGTTGAGACTGCTAGCTACAAAGGGGCTTGGTAAGAACTCTGGCAGAGACATATTATCAGGCTCTCATATTGAGGAAATCCCTGATATCGAAAGAGATCTGTTGCTGTCGGATTCAGGGGTCAACGTCTTTGTATCGAACAGCATCAGCCTGCAATTCGCTCAAGATGTGATGAACTCGGTTTCAGCACGGGTCCAGGGTCGCCTCCCCAATAACCTTAGTATCCAAGACCGAATCTCTGCCGCCACGTCCGCAGCGGCCTCAATGGCGGGACTTCAAAAACAGTACGGCTTCCAGGGCGAAGACATCGTTCAATCCCTTCTAGCAGGTGGTCAAGCAGTGCCTGTAACTGCAGGAATTGACCTTTCGGCTAAACCGAGCATCGGGTTTGATGGCAGCACTGTTAACCTGACCCTTACCGTCAATGAGACACTTGCTCCAGACAATGACAAGATTACTGACCGGGTAACCAACCATAGTATAAATGGCGCCACAATATCCGCGCTATCTTATGAACCGATGGTTGTCTCCACCCTTGCGAGCAACCTCACGTACTACGAATCCGTCGGCGGGTTCCCGGTACTAAGGCAGATTCCCGGACTAAAAAACCTGCTTAACGACGTACCGTTCTCACCATTTAAGCTCGGAAAGCGCCAAAAAGGAATATACCAGAGCAGCGTCATCATTCTCGAACCGGTAGTCATACCGACGATCGAGGACCTCGTTAGATACCACAGTGGATGGCAAGAGGGCGAATTCAAAGGCGGTAAGCCCTAAATCCGCATTATTCACAATTTCATTTATGTAGCAGCGGTGCGAATTGGGGGCTCACAGGGCTACTTGCTCGTGAGCCCTTTTTCTATCGCAGAGAGAATCGTTGGGCCGAGCTGATCGCCGTAAAACGACATGCCAGCTTCATAGTTTCCTTCTCTGTACTGCCCCGAAGTAAGTGCATACGCAAGCCAATCATCGGTTAACGCCATCACCCCAACACGATTATAACCGGCCTTCAGGGCGGATGACTTTATTGCCAATCCGATTTCACCGCTAGGTTCGCACGGGGTCGTAACCAACAGCAGATCCCCAATCGTAACGTATCCAACTGTAGATTTTTCCGGCATTAGCTGGTTTACAATCTGTCTCGCTTGCGCCATTGTTGCCCCAAAGCTTCGGGCCGCAATAATGAACAGCGCATTGGGCTTTCTTTCCGGAAGAACCAGTTCTTGCCTCCATGATCGGATTTGAACGTCCGGCTTCACCTGCAGTATCCGAAGAATGTCCCACGCACGATCAGCGAGCGATGTTCCATACATCGTAACTCGCTCCGAAGGTGTCGCGCCTGTTGCGCCTGCAGGCGAAGCATCGCCTTCGGCGCCGTTGAGGAAGAGGGCAACTGAATCTCCGCCCATTTTCCTTTCTAAATCCGCACACATCGCCCCTGGCCAGTCGGCAGAAATCTGCATCATCTTGTCATCGTAGAGCGTCGGATGCGCCGCAAAATTCACGATACAGCCAAGTGCCCTCCCCTGCATATCATTGATACGGAGTACCGTCATTGTAGGGTCAGTAACTTTCTCATTGCGGCGATTCCGGTTCAACCCAGTGCAATCGAGTGCCGCGGCCCCCACTTGTACAGGCATCAAGCGACTGTCTGCCAGAGTGATTGCATGCGCAATTCGCTCCGCGGTAAACGCATCAAGTGGCTGCGAATAGGTGGTCCATCCCTTCATCTGCGAGACGTTCAGGGAGTGCATCGCAAGCGGATCAGGAGACGTATGACTATGCGTTGCTGCAATAAAGATGTGATCAGCATCCAATTTCTTCGATGCTGACGAGCTATTTACGATCTTTATTACATCTGATTTGAGACTCGCAGGAATAAAGCACAAATCAGTCGAGACAATACAGATCTCGGTCTTGCCATCGCTGAACGCAAGTGCACGCGCATAAACAGCATCGTGCACTCCCGTCGCTGGCATCGACTTTCTTGCTGCATATCCACCTAATGGAACGGCCATTGCAGCCACATCTGGTGTAATATCGACACGGGCGCCACCTGCCTGGAGGTCCGCAGTCGCAAGCGCTGGCAGAAATATAGAAATAACCGAAGCTATTGATGCAATACTCAACCTAATGCTCTTGAATGGGATCATGGCTATACCTGTACTTCGGATACCTGGAGTCCTGGCGACGGCGAGGGGGTCATGAGCCTGTCTGCACCGGCACCCAGAAGCGCTTTGCTCACCACATCCGTATCCAAGGCGAGCGCGATAATCGTCCCTCCACCACCAGCGCCGGCCAGTTTCGCGCCCTCTGCTCCAGCGGCGCGAGCCGCTTCGATGAGGCGATCATTATCGGGCCCAGAACCTCCAAGTTTTGCTACAATCGCGTGATTCTCGTTCATTAGCTCGCCGAGCAACTGCCAATTCTTCTCAACGATCGCACGTTTTCCACGCTGCCCTAATTCTGCTATCCGCACATAGCTCGATCGGACCAGCTCGTCGCCGGACAGCCACCGCTCTCTAGGCGACTTGTGAACAGTACCCGAATGGTGCTGTACACCCGTGTGCGCTAAAATTAACGGTAGTTCGCTAATAAGCGATGCAAGCGGTTCAATCGTTGCCAGTGGCTCATCGTCACGCTGCTCGAGCTCCTGTTTTCCAGGAAATGTCATGTAGTTAAGGCCACCAAATACCGCCATATGCTGATCTTGAAACCCGCAAACAACTCCCATAATGCGCGCTTCGATCTTTCGCATCGTCTCAGCAATAGCATAAGGGTTCATGTTTAAATCAAAATAGGCGTCAATTGCACCTACGATCGCTGCCAGCATCGCGGTCGAACCCGCCATTCCAGCACGCATCGGAATGTCCGTTTTGAGATTAATCGTAAACGGACTGATGGCAGGATCAACCTGAAAGAACTGAAGCGCAGCTCGAACGATGTCGAGTTTGTCTCCTCTCAGAAAAAATTCATCGGAGCTACGCACTACAGCCTCTTCATCTTCGTTATAAAGTGTGATTTGACCGGAGGCAACGCTCTCTAGCCGACACTCTGCACGCTCTTGAACCGTACAAGACAGAACATTTCCACCATACATGTCTGTAGGGTTGCCGACAATTCCACATCTACCCGGCGCCGTGGCGGTAATCACTCGCACTTGTTTTATCCCTCTAACCAATGAGAAGTTGGCGTATTTAACCATCATGCCCTAGTGTTATATGAGGAACACCATCAAATCAATATTCGCCTGACTAACACTCCGAATCCTGCCCTGGCGATCCAATCAAATCGAGGCGCACTCGATTAGGAAGGGGCACGACAGGTTTGTGCTACAATCAGTCAGCCGCAACGATTACCAGAGCTGTAAGTTCCGGCATAACGACAATCAGAGGAGAAAGCACGTGGCTAATCGCACAGCGGTGCTAAACACTACTCAGGGCGAAATTAAATTTGAACTGTATGAGGACCTCGCGCCTGTAACATCTCAGAATTTTATCGACCTTGCCGAAAAAGGATTCTATACCGGCCTGAAGTTTCACAGGTATGAGCCCGGATTTGTGATCCAGGGTGGTGATCCACTTGGCAACGGAATGGGCGGTTCCAAAAAGACGATCCCACTGGAAGTGATCAAGTCTCTCAAGCATGATCAGGCCGGTATTGTTGCCATGGCACGATCCAGCGCACCTGATAGCGCCTCCTCTCAGTTTTACATTACGCTTGCACCTGCGTCATTCTTGGACATGAACTATGCAGTGTTTGGCAAAGTAACTTCGGGTCTCGAAAACGTGTTAAAGCTTCGCGCTGGCGACAAAATGAATACGGTTACTATCGAGTAGTCGCTCCAAAGGTGAACCGGATCACAAGAATGGGCGCCCGCATATCATCAGATAACTGCGGGCGTCCCAATATATTTACCAGCACATCGGACAGGTGCGCAACATGCTACAGAAGCCGCGTTAGCCTCCGCCGGGTGCGGTCGCAATAGCCTTCTGAGACGCCTCCTGTAGCGGGAGCAGCATCATCTGTTTTCTTTTGTAGCTGATTATGATTCGGAACCGCCGCAGATAATCGGTTCCCAGCACACCAAGGGATTTGTTGGCGCCGGTTGGAGCATCTGAACTATAGTAAACTGCCATCAAGTTCTTCAGCTCTGCTTTTCCTACCGAAACGCTAGGCAGCATGATGCGCGACGCGATCCCTGCTATATCGGCGCTCTTTCCAGGGGTTTTATCAGCCTTCTTGGATTTCAGCTTTTCTGCCACTATTGCGGGCACCAACGTCCCAACACTGCCCGTATCCACAACGGCATCGAACGATCCGCCACCTGCAACGTTTACCTTTACTAAAGGCCGACCTTCACTCAGTTTGAATGGCACAACTACGCCATCCGTTTTTGGCAAAGGCAAAGTCGGCGGGTTCAGCAAGACCTGGTGCGCTTCAAAATCAATCGTCACCTGGTATCGAGACAGAAAATCGGAGCCTAGCCAGCAAGAAGGACCATCGGCCGCGCCCGTATTCGTGAGCAAAGAGTACAGATCGAGTCTCGCAAGCTTGACGTCTGCGATTGCACTTCTGCCGATACGCATCGTCTTCATATTCGCTGTAGGAGCTTCCACGGAAGTTTCTAGCATCGTTACACGCTGAACTGCCTCTGAACTCTCCAACTGCAGCCTTGGCACATCTTTGGGTACAACGGTTGACGCAGAGAGTCCTGTGGCAATAACGAAACGCGCTGGATTGTTGCCATTTGCCATTCCATCGATGCTAATGAGCCCCTTCCACGAATGGTACGCCATAGCGAGGGTAAGCGCATTTGCTGTTAGTTTGGCGGAACCAGGTGACGCAACTTTTGTTCGCATCGACGTAACCATGGGTGGCATCTCGGTTTCGACCGGGCGTTGCGCTGTCACAGAAGTTCCAATCACAACAACAAGGGTCAATGCTTTAACCACCGTTAGCGCATAAGTATGAGTCATCCCAGGCTACCTCTCTTCTCTTACATGTGGCTCTGCTCTACGATGTGTCTCATCGCATCGAGCGCAAGCAGATAGCCGTAGGTCCCCATGCCTACAATCTGCCCAACGACAATGGGAGAGACAACAGAATGCCGTCTGAACTCCTCGCGAGCATGTACGTTGGAGACATGCACTTCGATCACAGGCAACCGCACAGCCGCCAGCGCATCTCGAATGGAGTAGCTGTAGTGCGTAAGTGCTCCAGGATTAATGATGATGCCATCTGCCCACTGTCGCGCGTCCTGAATTGCATCAACAATTTCACCCTCATGATTGGACTGGAAGATGCGTACTTCGAGTCCACACTCCTGTCCTCGTTGCTTAATCTTTCGATTTATGTCGTCAAAAGAATCGGTGCCATATATGTCCGCTTCTCGAATACCCAACAAGTTGAGGTTCGGGCCATGGATCAACGAAAGTCTTATCATTGCAACGCCTCTCTGTCGCTACTCGCCTGCAGCCTTGCCGCCAGCCGGAATAGTATCATCCAGAACGCTGGCGCTCTCTAAAAGCAATACGGGAATACCATCTGTAATTGGAAAACTATATCGACCGCACTCGCAGATCAAGCTCGTTTGATCGTTCCCTAGATGAAGCGGGCGCCGAGCCGTGCAACCGGGGCACGCCAGCAATGATAGAAACCAGTCATCAAGCGACTGCGGCGGCTGATCTCCTGCCATATAAATCTTCTCCTTTTCCGACCGCATATATCCTGCACACTACTTGCGTTCGGCCACGATCTTGTAAATCTTTAGGGTCTCTTCTGCAGTTCGTGTCCAAGTAAATAACCTGGAACGAGCATAGCCGAGAGAACGATACTGCAGTGCAAGCTGATCATCACTGATCAAGCGATACATTGCTTCGCACCATGCCTCCGAATCGCTTGCCGCTACGACGATGGCCGCATCCCCCACTACCTCGGGCATGGCAGGCGCGTCAGATACCACAGTAGGAGCCATGCAGGCCATCGCTTCAAGTGGCGGAATGCCAAATCCTTCATAAAGTGAGGGATGCGCAAACAGGTCGCAGCCTGCATACCACAGGTTCAAGTCCTCATCCGGGACGTATCCTGTAAACTCCACGTTTTCTACAGCAACATTGCCGCC
The DNA here is from genome assembly GCA_903919615.1 of uncultured Chthonomonas sp. Classification (GTDB taxonomy): domain Bacteria; phylum Armatimonadota; class Chthonomonadetes; order Chthonomonadales; family Chthonomonadaceae; genus CAIXIX01. The sequence continues at coordinate 10,460 of CAIXIX010000296.1, read as the reverse complement.
TGTCTCGCGAACTGCTTGCAACAACTCGTCCTGGCGAGTAATCCAGCCAGCCTTACCCACGAACACAAGACGATGCGGCACGCCGTACCTACGTTTCAGTGTACCGTACGCGCGAGCAAGCGTGACGAGGTTCTTTCTAGGTTGGAGTACACCCAAAGCGAGAATGTACGGGCTCTGTGCCTGGTTCCTGCCCTGAAGTTCTTGTCGGCGTTCTGTACGCCATAATTCGGGATCAGAGTCCGACGGCGCGCCGATATTCGCGCTTAGCCCAAGGGGTACCGCTTTCACCTTGCTGTCGCTGAACTGATAAGTACGCTGAATATCTTTGCGTGAACTTTCGGAATCTGTAATCACGTACGCTGCGCTGCGCATAGAAGTAGGGACCGTAGCATTCATGAGCACTCGGTCCCGTACGGGAAACCACTCGGGAAACAGCCTGAACGAGATGTCGTGTACTGTGGTGACTACAGGGCACGGACACATCCACGTAGGCGGAATTGTGTACTGAACATGAACGAGATCTGGCCGATCCGCTCTCAAACCAGCAGCAAGAGTGTAGAAGGTCCATATTCGATCAGATTTGGCTGGCAAGATACGTATCTGAACAGAGCTACTGCGAGGTATCACCTCGGATGGCAGCTCAAGCCGACTGTAAAGGATGTAATCGTTCTCCGGCGCGACTTCGACAAGAGATCTAACAAGGTTATTCCAGTAGGTGCGATCCCCCGTGTATCTTCCCGTTAGCGCACGGACATCGAGCGCTACTTTCATTTATTTAATGCCTCACTGTAGATAGTTCGCATGGATCTGGCAACGGAATTAAACGAGTTAGCCCTCGCGAACAGCAGCGAATGTTCAATTAGAGAGCCACGAAGTTCAGCATCAGCAAGGACCATGGTTATCTTGCTTGCAAGATCCAGAGCATTTCGCTGGTTGGTCAGCAGGATCGATCCTGGCTCTGATTTCAGGATATCTTCAAACACAGGAATTGACGTCGCAACAACAGGTAATCCGGCCGACATCAGGCGCGCTACAGATGCCGATCCTGAACTTGTATGATACGGCGCAATAGCTACGTCTGTTGCAGCGAGGTGCCAAATCAAATCGTCTGCGCTCAAGAAGCCTGTAATGCGAATCCGGTCGCGTAACGGCGACGCTCTTATGTATTCCCTAAGCGCTCTCACGTATCCAGAACCATCGGACGGATGAATGTCTCCCGCAAATACCAGCAGCACATCCTCTGGGAGCATTGAGAGCGCAGTAATAGCGTCATAGTGCCCTTTCTTGGCTGCTAAGAATCCGAAGAGCGTAATGACGCGTCTACCGTATGCCCCTATCCTCTCGTGAGCCTCATGCGACGGCGGAAGAGGTTCGGGATCGGGCGTCGCTAACCTAATTAAACGAATGTCCTTATCTGCTACTCCTAGACGTATCAACCGGTGTCGATCGGTTTCGGTATGAACCACGTAGACACGGACTTGCCTGTGAACGAGGCTGAGACGATTTGCAAGCTCGATCAAGCGCTGCCTCACCGGAGATCTCTGATCTTGTGCAATCTCATGTACCGTCATTACTGCTGGAGTTGACAAGCCGCTAAAGAACGCCCGCGAGCGTGATCGGTGTGGAGCAATTCCGCCAAAGAGCGAATATTCATGGTGCACATGGACAAGATCCACAGGTGGTCCACTCACATCTTGCGCGGCGGATTTATATTGGGTTGCCAGCAGTCTGCGTTCGTCATCTTTGCTGTTACCATGAGGAGGCGACATTGTGCGGATAATACTGAGCCCATCGAGTTGGCCAATTTCCTGGTTGAGCTGGCGTACGTAATCGCTAATGCCGCACCGTTCACGATCCGGTGCGAAAATCCCAAGTTTAATGGAGTCGGCTGTCATCAGGCAGCATCGAACGATGCCAGGAATGCCATAGTCTCTTCAAAACTGCGTACACCGGTCGTCGCTCCTAACGCGGTGACACATGAGGCTCCTACGGCAGTAGCGAACCGCGCGCACTGTTCAACATCCCAATTTCGCGTTAGGCCGGCGAGAAACCCTGCGACCCACGCATCACCTGCACCGAGAGCATCAATTGCATTAACGCGCAAAATCGGTAGGTCCACAATTGAGCCGTCCGAAGTTCGGAAGTGACAGCCATGTTCGCCGAGCTTGAGGCCAACATTTTTGGCCCCCGCATCGAGTAGAAATTGTGAGATATCTGCCGGCTCCGTTAGTCCGCCGGTGAGCATCTTTGCCTCTTCGTAACTGGGAAGTAGGTAGTCGATATATGGCAAGCACGGCGCAAGTCGGGTCATCCATGCGCCTGTTGCATCCCACACCGTGTCCAACGCCGTAATAACCCCTCGCTCTTGTGCTTTCCGTAATAGCTTTGCAGTTGGTTCACCGTCTATTGCCGGCATAACTAGCGCTCCTGCAATATGCAGAATACGTGATTCTGTAATGCGATCGACATCCAGGTCTTCAAGCTTCATCGTTGCGTTAGCGCCAAGATAGTGCAAGAAGCTTCGTTCACCATCAGTGTGAACGAGCACCATCGTAGACGATGTAGCTGCTACTTCGTCGGCAACCACTCCCTCAATATCGATGCCATACGAAAGAAACCGATTCCGCAGAAAAAGCCCGAATCCATCGTCGCCGACTTTGCCGACAATGGCAGTCTTAACGCCAAGCTTAGCAAGGCCAATGCCCGTGTTCGCGGCGCATCCACCGGAATGGAGCTCCATGCGTTCGACCAGTGAAAGCTTTCCATGTGGTGGCAGTGAATCGATCGGTTTACCTACGACGTCGGCAACCAGTATCCCAAGGCATGTAACTTCAAACAACGATGTGACCTCCCGATGCGGTTGGTATTGAATGTACTTCAGATTTCACGTTCTCTGGGCCGCGCTAGACCAACTTTCAGCAGCTGATTGTATGCGTTTGCAGAGCAAAGCAGCCCCGCGATACCTCCAAAAAGCACCGGCACCAGCGCAATCGATGCAACGGTAATCGCTGCAGAAATGGTGATTGCGAGGATTGTACCCAGTGTCGCCATCGGAGAGATCAATACGAGGCGGGAAGCAACTTTAATACATGATGAACAGATGCGAAATACAGTTTCTGCTTGCATATCAATTCGGTGGACTGACGCGAGCGCAGCGACTGGCATAACGTAACTTCCAACAGCAACCCAGGCGAGAGTTACGTATACAAGTATGCCGCTGCATATTGGGCCGACAGGTGGACGGATATGGGCATAAAACCAGAAGGATACAGCGGTAAGCCCAGCAGCAACATGCAGTGATACCGCAAGGAGCACTAGCGCCTTCATGTCTAATGGCTCGATTTTGTCCTGCGCGATCACTCTATTACGGCTTTCGATAAGCTTAAGTGATCGCAGCGAGGCGAGAGACATAAATAGACCGCTAATCAGCAGACAGAAAACTGTTGCGATCACCGTTGCGAACGGATGATTGTGTGCAAGCACTCTCGACATACCGGAAATCACCAACAGTGGAACACCAGGATACAGCAGGCTAACGACCACAACATCGCCAGGCCGCTCCCATGCTGTCATCGTACAGTCACGCAACAGTCTCAGGAAACCTACGGGGCAGCTAAACCTGATCGGATCAAGTTGCACCTTGGAGCTGCACTCTTCCACGGGCCGTGCGGAAGCACGTCTGGCATCCTCTGCATGGTTAGCTGGTACTTTGCTGTTTCGATTCATCTCGTTGCCATACACGTGTCAATCGCTGCCGGATTTCCCATATCTGACAACTACATATAGCACTATACGCGATTGGCAGTCGAATCAGCATAGACATCTGCGTCACAAATGATACACAATGGAGGTTCGGGTGCAACTTCCGCAGTGATGCGGCTGTCAGCTACCATTGATTGATGTCGCGCAGTTGAAACTTGGTGGCTATCGTTGAATGATAAGACCGCTGATATCGCTATCAATTCTCGGGCGCGACCAACACCAGGGGGGTATCGGTTTGGCAAACTGGAAACGTACGGTTAATTGCGGAGTGTTGACAGCTTCCGATTCAGGTTCAGAAGTTGTTTTGAATGGCTGGGTGCACAGACAGCGAACATTTGGTGACCTGGTATTCATCGATCTCCGTGACCGCACGGGCCTCGTTCAAGTCGTCGTCGACGCAAAAGAAGCTCCAGAACTCGTTACAAAAGCGAACGCGTGTAAGAGCGAATTTGTTTTGTCTGTACGCGGAGCAGTGCGCCGTCGTCGCGAAGGCACAGAGAATGCACAACTGAACACAGGCGAGATTGAAGTAGCAGCCGCAGATATTGAAATACTCAACTCGGCGCGCAATCTGCCATTTACAGTTTCAGATGAAGAAAATATGCGCCTCGTTGATGAGACGCTTCGCGTTAAATTTAGATACCTTGACCTGCGCCGGCCCAAGATGTACGCGATGCTAGAGCTGCGGCACAACGCAGTAAAACGCATTCGAGATTACATGAGCAACCAGGGTTTCCTGGAAATTGAAACACCGATCTTCACAAAGAGCACGCCCGAAGGCGCGCGAGATTACCTTGTTCCTTATCGCCTGGAACCAGGTTTGTTTTACGCCCTACCGCAATCCCCTCAACAGTACAAGCAACTGTTGATGGTTGCAGGATGTGAGCGCTATTTTCAAATTGCGCGATGTTTTAGAGATGAGGCACAGAGAGCGGACCGTGTCCCCGAATTCACGCAACTCGATGTTGAGATGTCCTTTGTCGAACAAGAGGATGTTCTTCAGGTGATCGAGGGAATGACGATTGACGTTGTCTCTGCTCTCAGCCCAAAGAAGATGCCAACACCATTTCCGCGCTTCAGTTACGACGAAAGCATGCGCCGTTTTGGCAATGATAAGCCAGACATTCGTTTTGCACTCGAACTGGTTGATCTTAGCGAGCTGGCGTCCCAGTCGGAATTTTCAGTGTTCCGATCCGCGCTTGATGCAGGCGGACAGGTTAAAGCGGTTCGATATCCAGGCGGCGCAGCCCTCTCTCGAAAAGAACAGGATGAGCTTCAGAACTTCTGCAAAGAGTTTGGTGCGAAAGGATTGGGCACGATCATCGTGCACGAGCCAACGCCAACCGGAATTAAGTCTGCAATTAGCAAGTTCTTCTCGGAAGAGCAGCTCCAGCAGCTCCTCAACCTTTGCGAGGCGCAGCCCAATGACTTAATCTGTATCATTGCAGATCCTAAGCCTAAGGTAGTGGCCAATGTACTGTCGCGATTAAGAAATGAGATTGGTACGCGATGTGGCTTTCGAGATCCCAGCGTACTTGCTTTCTGCATCGTCACCGATTTTCCATTGGTTCAGTGGGATGAAGAGACACAGAGATGGGATGCAGAGCACCATCCATTTACAATGCCCTACGAGGATCACCTTCCCTATTTCGATACGGATCCTTCAAAGATCCGGGCTCAGTGCTACGATCTGGTTTGTAACGGTCAGGAGTCGGGTTCGGGCAGCATCAGGGTACATCGCCCCGATATTCAGTCCAAGGTGTTTGACCTTCTTGGGATCGACCGCGAAACCCAGCAACAGCGCTTCGGGCACATACTCGAGGCATTTTCATACGGTGCGCCGCCACACGGTGGGTTCGCTACAGGCATCGACCGCCTGCTTATGAACTTGCTCGATGAGCCGAATATCCGGGAAGTAATTGCCTTCCCGAAGATGGGCCTGGGGTACGACCCGATGATGGACTCTCCTTCTACAGTGGATGACGCTCAGCTCAAGGAACTTGGGCTGTCCATAATCAAGAAAGAAAAATCGCAGGCAAAGTAGCGCAAAACCGAGCATGTCAGAACAGTTCGACCGCACCTCCTGCCATCAGCGAGATGCGGTCGAACTATTTATAAAGAACCTGATTGGTTTCAGAGAGCTGTTGGAGGATCTTCTTGAGGTTCAGAAGGCGCCTTGCCTCCGCTTTCGAACAGCGTTCGATGTTCCAGCAATTGCAGGTGGGCAAACCGCTCCTTTTGGGCTGAACTACCTGTCTGCATCAACTCGTGCGCCAGGGTTATGCTTGTACATAATCGTACAAACCGCAAAGCCGCGGCGGCCCGATTTTCCGATGTTTCCGAATCTCTATCCGCTAATTTCAGGGCTTCGAATGCTGATATTAATTCCTTCCAGCCGTCCCCGTCTCCACTCTTTGAGCTGTCATGAATGTACTGAAGACTCTGAGCATAAGCGACGCTAAAGGAAGGGTCCCCCGGACGCTTCAAGTCTGGCCAACGGCCGAATAACGCGGCTCGTCGCTCGGATCTTATCTCTTTGAAGTGGTTGGCAAGCTCCCCACGTTTTCTGCGGGCGGCCTGGTCGGCTACCGGTGTGATCATCTTAAATGCCGTCGCATATCGTTCTTCCCCTTGAAGAGACAGCTTGGCCGCAAGCGCATCTAGGGCCACTCGTTGGCATCTTGATGCCCAACGCTTAATATCGCTGTAAGAAGTCTTGACTAGATCATCGATATGATATTTGACCTCATGGCGCAAGAATACGTCGCTCGTGCAGACAGGGACATCGATCGACTCATCATGAATGAGCGTATAACAAAACGCTTCATCCAGGCTAATCTTGCCGTCACGATTGTAGTCAGCGCTTGGAACCCGTCTGCCCAGGCGGTCCCTTCCAGACAGCGCCGCGAAGAAATAGGACGTAAAGTCCTTGTAGTCCGCCTCATTCAGCTCTGGAGTACAACCAGCAGCAACACGCTCCTTAGTGGTCGCAAAAAAGCCGCAAATATCGCGCCCTACAAATCCATTGGAAGGGTCTCCATTCTCAAAGATCAAATTCCCAAACGAACCTGAGTAGCACTGGGCCATTACGACGGTTACGGGAACATTAACAGGAGCGTGAGCTATCTGATCCGCCAACTCCTTTACGCTGAGAACGCCTCCCCTGCCCCATAGGTCGTAATGGTTATTCTCGAGGTTCGAGTTAAGTGGACCACCATGCCCAGTGAAGTAAAGCAACAGCGAATTCGGCACATCGGTTTCTGAGGATATCCCATCGATCAGCCTCAATAGATTCTGCCGGGAGGATGCACCGTCGATACCGCCAGGGATCGACGGAGCTCTAAGTTTGCCGTTGTCAAAGTAGTCCCTATCGTTACCATGTAGAGTTAGAGCAACTGCCTTTACATCGAAGGGAAGTCGATCAACATCTTCGACATACAGGACAGTTGCCTTATCCGGTTCACCATCCGCAAAAAGTGTGGACCGCCGAATTTTCTCTGGAATCAAACGATAGACATACTTGACATTGCTCTCGATGGCGACCTGATTGTGATCGGTATTGGGACCGCCACCGATAATGATTGCGCGCCCGCCTGGCGATGGCGCCGTGGCAGCAGCAATTTCAGGGTGCGGAGAGCGAAGCGTATACACACCGAAAGGCAGTATTGAGGAGGCTGCCAGGGCAAACCAGGGCAGCCGCGAAACTCTACGGGGATATCCCATTGACGAAGAACCTCCCGACGAATGACGATAGAAAACGCACTAAGACAGGAGTAAGGGAGCAAGATACTGTAAGGCACATTTCAGTGCCTTACCGCGATGGCTAATCTTATGCTTCTCTACAGGCGAAAGTTGTGCCATGTATTTGCTGAGTTCCGGCAGATAAAAGATGGGATCGTATCCGAAACCGTGCTCACCGCAGATCTCGTAGCCAATCATCCCCTCGCAAAGCCCCTCACACTCCATAGTTTGAATTTCACCGTCAACATTGCCGGGCGCCGCTATTACAACGGCACATTTAAATCGGCAGGCTCGTCGTTCTGCCGGCAATCCATCTAACATCTCCAAAATGCGCGTCATCTTAGTGGCAAATGACGTTTCCGCTCCAAGGAAGCGGTGCGATTTCACGCCGGGCCGCCCCTCCAAGGCATCAATGCAGAGGCCGCCATCATCTGCTATCGTTATCAGACCTGTATGTTTTGCAGCCGAAATTGCCTTAAGGCGAGAATTTTCAGCGAACGTTTCACCTGCTTCGTCGACTTCCGGCGCATCTGGAAACTGTTCCAGGGTTACGAATTCAACATCAGGGAGAGCAGCGCTCAGGATTTGCAGCATCTCGCCACCCTTCTTCGCATTCGTAGTGGCAATCAGAACTCTCTTGCTTAAAGTCCCCATCTATTTCGACTCCAAGGCCGCTTTCTGAAGTCTGAATAGCTCATCGAGACCAATCTGAGCCAGATCCAACAACCGGTTCATTCTGGCGCGATCAAATGGCGTCTTTTCCGCAGTGCCCTGAAGCTCAATATACTTGCCTTTATCGGTGCAGATGACATTCATATCGACTGCGGCGTTGCTGTCTTCCTGATAACATAGGTCCAGCAGGTCATCCGTTCCGACCATACCAACGCTGATCGCCGCCACCTGGCTCAAGAGAGGCAGACGATTTATTGCCCGAGTTTCAACCAATCTCTTACAAGCGTCCGCAAGTGCAACATAGGCGCCTGTGATTGAGGCGCATCGCGTTCCTCCATCAGCCTGAAGAACATCGCAGTCGATCCAAATAGTGCGCTCACCTAGAACCGGAAGTTCAACAACAGTGCGTAAACTGCGTCCAATTAGCCTCTGGATCTCCATGGTACGTCCGCCGGGCCCGTTCTTTGTCTCGCGCTGAGTTCGCGTGTGGGTTGCCCGGGGCAACATCGAGTATTCCGCTGTCACCCAGCCTTCATTCTTGCCTTTTAGGTGCGGTGGAACCTTCTCGTCAATAGATGCAGTGCATATCACACGCGTGCTGCCGACTTCAATCAGGCAAGACCCCTCAGCATTGGGCATAAATCCGCGGGTTATCTTAACTGGCCGCATTTGATTGCTGCCACGACCATCCACTCGAGGCATAAAACAACTCCTAACATCCTGGTAATTGTGCCGCGGCACTGCGTGCGCGTGCGGTTGACTTCGCCGCACGGAGCATTTAATCCTGCATTCAACGAGCGCTGTCAGCCGTCAACGCAAACAGTCGAAAGAACCAACGCATTAATGATCATGAAACGCCGTGAGGGGACTAATGCAAAAACGACCATACATCGAGGTTATCAGCGGACCGCTGCTTGGCGCTCTGCAGTGCTGATAGGATCGTACGACAATACAAGCTTATCATGCATCCACCCACCACGGCCAAGCTTAAATCGCGAATGTATTTCGGGGATGAACCGCGACACCTGCGCTGCAAACACCTGCAAATCCCCAGTCGTAACGAGGTTCCCCATAATAGTCATGTTAGACGTGGATAAATCTTCATGCGAGTTGCGTGCGGCAAGTCGATCTCGCAAATCGAGAGCAGTAATGCACGCAGGATCTATAAACGTGACCGAAGGCGCTACTGTCTGCAGACATTCGAGCAAAAATGGGTAATGGGTGCAGCCGAGGATTACGGTATCTGCGCCTGATTTGAGGATCGGATCGAGATACTCAGCAGCAGCAGTAAAGGCTTGACGCGTGCCTGTCTCACCGGATTCGATGAGAGGCACGAAGAGCGGACAAGCGACCTCCGTAACCTTGACATCTGAAGAGATTGAGTGAACACATCGCGTGTATTCACCTGTCCTCACAGTTCCTTCAGTCGCGAGTACACCGATATTGCCCGTCTTTGTCGCACTTACAGCGCCCCTCGCACCGGGGCCGATGACACCAAGGACAATGTGTTCAGGATTCGATCTTACAACTGCCGACAGCGCAGTCGCAGTCGAGATATTGCAGGCCATCACAACTGCTGCAGCGCCACTTGCGATAAGAGCCTCGCTTATGCCTTGGGCGAATTTAGCCACTTCATAGAGCGGCCTGCCGCCGTAAGGAACATGGGCCTGGTCCGCAACGAAAACTACATTTGCGTTCGGTACTGCCTGTAAAATGGTGCGAACCACGGTCAGACCACCAACACCCGAATCAAATACGCCGATAGCGCCTTTCATCTCGAATGCAAGCGTCATTCAGACGCGCCTTCTGACTTTGACGATAAATCTGAGGATTTTGGCTTTGAAGATTTGTCTCTAACTGCGAATGGAACATTCCAGTCCGTAGCCTGGCTCTCGAAGGGCCGGCCCTCAACGGTTACTCTCATGCGTTCGACGTTCTTAAATTTTGCCACAGTGGATCTTAGTCGCTTCTGTGCTTCTGACTCAACAGTTTCCCCGCTATCGGCCAGTTTCGCGAACTCATGGCTAAAATCTACGACGGCTACTCCATGTGCAATCTCGACACTCTTGAGCTGCACACTATCAGGAAACGCATGGTCGCCATGAGCGTCTTTCTCTAGCATCTCCGTAATGGCGCTGCGCAGCGTAGGTGTCTCTGATTCGGCAGAATGTGGTTCAGGAGGAGCCGTATGGCCAATGTTAACCGGAGCCTTGGATACCTGTTGGTTATTTTTACAACCGGCTGAAAGCAGAGCTGCACCGGCTGCCACAAGAAACAACGGAACC
>CAIXIX010000295.1 GCA_903919615.1 uncultured Chthonomonas sp. | reverse complement strand
ATTAATATCAGTCCAGGATCCAAGTATCTTTACCAGATTCGAGCGATTGATACTTCTGGAAACCTTGCTGACCCCACGCCTCTGGACCCGAAATCTCTCCAGGAGAGAACTGACAGAACCATACAGATTCCGGCTCAATAGTGAAAAGGTAAGAGCAATGATACTCGACGCCTTCAAGGAGTTACTTATGCGAAACTTTGTGATGATCATGCTAGTTGCCGTCTTCGCCATTTCGGCAGGCGCTCAACCGAGCCGACCCGCAGACAAAATTGCGATGGATGTTACTGCGCATTTCCAGGTGGAAGCTAACGAGAGCAAGGACTTTGCAATCCCATTTGCGGCCGGTGAGTTTGTCGTCGTGCTTGATCTGAAAAGGTCCGACGGCATGTCGAGCAACATCACTGGAGGTATAAAGCTCCTAAAATCTAACGGATCTATTGTAAACGATAACATACTGCACGTTAACGTAATCCACGTAATCAATCGAAGCATGGCAAGTATCAAGGTGGCTTCGCCATTTACTGCGCGCCTACGTGTCATGATGGACCAGCAATTGGAAGGCTGGATTACCGTCGTTCCCGCCGCGAAGATGCACTTCGTACCCTTTGGATTCCCGAATGGTGAACTGCTTCCACTAGCAATCGGCAACGAGCAAGCTAAAGGCGGCGAACTTGAACCGCACAGCTGGGCTTTCCATACGATCAAATTGCCAGCTGGAAAGTGGAATGTGTCCCTTTACCTGGCGCAGACCGACAATAATAAGACTAACCTACAGGGCAATTTGCAGCAGTTGACAGAATTCGGAGTCATCGAACCAAATACAGAAATCCATATGAACGAAGTGGATCTGGAGGCACGCAAGGAGCGGATGCTCGTGTTAACAAAACCAAGAACGCTCATATTCAGAGTGAGTACCGAGGAACGGAAACTGAAGTACGACATCACTATCGAGAAGGCTGAGTAGTATGTCCGGGTAGATACTGTATCGGACTGTCGGATTCGAGCGTTTCCAACGCTCGAATGTTGAGCCTCAAAAATCATCGCCGGGCGAGATGTCGCCCGGCTGATCCGCGGCAAAAATTGCCCATTACTCCCCGTTTCTCCAGGCAATTCCCACCACATGAGTTAGCAACATGAGGAATGTCTTCACGTTGGCGACGCAGCCGTAACTCAGGTAGCAAAGCCCATTCGATCCATCAGCAGTATTGATTGCATGTTGCGGGGCATTCTTTCCGCGGATCATGATCAGGCCTTGGAAGAGGACAACGTCATCGATGTCTGCTGTTCGAAATCGCACTGGTTTGCCATTGGTCACAATTTCTAGGAAACCGGGACCAACGATGGCATGTTGCTGTGTGACGATACCGCGCTGTGTTTTGAAGCGACACGATCCCGTTCGTTGAATCTCAGCCATTAACATAGGCATGAAGTAAGCGCTCCATGCGGCTTCCGCCGCCTGGGCAAAGTGCAGGACAGACTGTGGATCCTCGGATCGCGACTTACTAAAGTGCCCACCCTCGACCTTGAAGAGGACTTTACCACTCTCGGATCGCCACTGATAGTTGAAATTGGTCCCCATGTTTCGACCAAGAAATGCGGACTGAAGGTCTACCGCATCGACAAAGCACATAAGATCGCAACGGGCACGAGTGCCATTTCTTCCCGGAAACCTGAAACGCGCAATCCCATGGGTTCCCACAAAAGTGCAGTCGGCTCTGTGAAGCTCTCGCCTGTACATTAGGACGCCGAACAGTGCTGCTACTACGACAGCGCCAATCGCAACCCCAACCCAGTGCCCATTCGTAAATCCGCCCCCCAGAAACCCGCCTACAAGCATGCCAAAGAACGTGAATGACACAACAACCTTGAGGCCAGTAGCGCCCAACACAGTTGAACCATCCAACCTTAATCCTGACTGTGCCGAAAGCACAGTTCCAATCTCAGGCGGAGGCGCCGCAAAAAACACGGTGCTGGGATCGATCTCGCTGCCATTATGGCTGGTGATCTGCGGCGACGGTATCCACGTGTAATAACAATCGGGCGACAATTTACTCTGTTGCTCCTCTTGAGGTTTCCATTAGCAACCTTCACAGCTCTCCTACACTACTAAAGGTGCTGCGCTGCCGGCCACAACAGCTTCTCGCTGGTACATTCCAGGGGCCACAAATCAATCATCGTCGAACGGCGCACCGTAATACCAGTGCGGGTAAGCCCGACTATCCAGTTTGTCAACGAAGAGGTTGAATGACCCTAAACCGTTCGAAACAGGAGACCGGTCGTCGGGGAACCGAATCTGGTCGTGCCAATCCTTGATCTTTGGAATACTGACATCGCAATAGACATATCCGCTGCGGTTACCGTGATTCTGTTGGATCGGAAAGAAGAGAGCGACAGGTTCGCCTGGTTGCGCTGAACAGTAGGCACGCCCATTGATCGTTAGCCAGCCAAGTGTTCGCGGCAAGATGATCGTGCCATCTTTGTCTGGTTTAATTTGCCCGGTCTTTATCTTATTCACGGCGTCCTGCAAACCATCCATTTCTCGCCCTGTGGAAATCGTGTCCCGGACGCGACCGCTGATGCCCGCAACTACGGCGATCAACATTAACATGCTCAGCCTCATGCTCAACCGCCCCAGAATATACGATGTCTTCGCACTGGATCTTTTGTCGTACCGTACAGTAGTAGTTGCAGGGTCGCTGCCGTCGACTGACGCACCTAACGATCTTGCCCTATCAAACAATTCGGAGCTATGAATAATCAGGAGTACCGATGCCGTGATGAAACCCACAATCAGTACAAGAGCTCCCGGCAACAATTTCCAATTAAAGCCGTTGAACAGAACCCCGGCCGTCTGCCAGAGCAGCAGATATCCCGCGTAAAGAAACCCCGCTTCGGCCGCAAAAATCGCCAGTACGCCTATGCCATATAGGCTCACCGTTTTAACCACGGTAAGGCGGTGTAGGTACTTGTTTGTTAGGCCATTTTCTAGCGATTCGTCATTCACTGTTGGCACGCTCCATTACCGGCCAGCCACTCAATTCGACGTGCGGTTGCAATATGCCTGCGAGGAAGCACCGTGATGTGTAATATAGGCAACCAGGGCGGTGACAGAATTATCGCGCTCATATTTGCTATCGCCGAGCAGGTCCGAACTGATATTCGCTCTCACCTTCAGAGTTCCTTCGAAGTCGCCAGGTTTACCCGAATGCCTGACTGGCAGTGCGCTGGCGTGAAGAAGCATGTGAAGGATGGAATAACTCGCGTTTAGTCCTGCAGGATCGGTATCGTCAAGCGGATCCAACATACTACTACGCTGGGCGATATCCACGTTGATCGCAACTTCAAGGGCAGGGCGCTCTGCAGCATCCTTAACCCTGAAGTAAAACTGATCGCGTAAGAGACCCTTCAATGTAGAAGCTTGTGGCTGCACCGTCCTCGCATTCGGATCGGCGCCTTGTTTTAGCAGCGCCGCAACCGAGTCTGATTGGTTGTTTTCAATCGCGCGGATCAGTTGAGTATCCAGACGGCGCTGGTGGACGATTTGTACCGTCCATGTCCCCAGGGAAATCGCCACAAAGGCAATACTTATTAATGTGACTGACTTCGATCTTCGCATAACACTGTATTATATCGCGCAATAAATCGATTAAATAGCTGGTGTCAAAGCTCGCTGAGGAGTTCTCTGGTTACAAGTCTCGTGCAAACAAGTGCGAGTACGAGGACGCCAGTGGCAGCGACTGCACCAACTGTGGCGTCTATCCAGATACCGTGATGCACGAGACGATCTGTAAGTAGAAGCACCAATACCATGGCTCCGAAGCTAATTGCGATCCGTGTAAGTGGCAATCTGCTCCAGCAACCAGGGAAGGTTCTTGTAAACATCGGAAGTACTGCTGAAGCGGTAATTAGGGGTTTGAGCAACAGCGAAACACAGGCCCCAACGAGATGAAGTTTTCCAATTAACAGAAGTGATATGACAATACTAGTAATGCTCGATACTGCATTTCGCCGGGCAGCTTCGGCGTGCTGCCCTGCCGCTTGCAGCGCATAGACCACAGATAGTGCCACACTTTGAAGTGGCAATGCCCAGATTGTAAGCTGAATTATGGGCTGATAGAGGTTTGCATTGTGCCTGAAGATGAGGATCGATATCGGCCGCGCAAGAAACGTGATTAGAGTGGAAACGGTAATAGCAGAAATCAGCGATATCGTGAAGAGTTGCTCGACAGGCTTTGTAGTATTTTTCGGCTCATTAGAATGGGTTCGAGCGATTATCGGGTAGTAGACAGTCGCTAGCCCATCCGGAACAATACCCAGCCGGTCGGCAGGCATAGAGCCTCCAGTAAAGAGGCCAAATTCAGCAACGCCAACCAACCTGGGAACCACTAACTGTTCAATCCTCTCCTGCAATGTGGCAAGGGTCAGGTTTGCGGCCAATGAACGAATCTGATGTAGCAATTTTCGGTGACGATTTCGATCCCAATCTGGCCGAATTGTAATGCTGCGAGACACAAGCGCACCGAATACTGCAACACTGATAACTGGTCCCAGCAGATAGCTAAAAGAGAGAAGGATTGGACTGGTGCTGCGCATCACTGCAAGAAGTGAGGCCAGTGTCAACAGTACTCCTGCAGCGAGATTCACTCGGCTAATATCGGTAAACCGCTGCCGAGCCTGCATCACATCCATGAACACGGAAGCGATGGTAGAGAGCACCATACCGATAAAATTAACCAGGACACATGCCGTTATGACGGGCGAGTAATGCACCAAAGCACACACACACAGAGCGATCGTTCCTGCAGCAACTGAAAGCAACAAGCGAAGACCCAGCTGTGCGGCAACCAAACTTTCCTCATGTTCGGTCTGTTGTGCGAGGTCGCGCACAAAGATAGTACGAAGTCCCAGGTTGCTTACAAAGGATGTGGCTGCAATCAAGCTAGCGGCGGTAGCCCACTCTCCGAGGTGAAATTGGCCCAAACGATAGAAGATGAAGGCAGTAACCGGCACGCTGAATGCATTTAAGAGAATAGGCTGACACACAAACCAGATCGATCCGCGGCGCCTTGCGGAAGTTTTCATTCGGTCTTCACCGCAGTACCGCTGTCATTGCCCACACAACCAAGATGCTCAATGAGCTTGCTACAAAGATATTCTGCGCCGCTCGCCAGGCCTCGTTTTGCTTGTAAAATCGCAATTGTCGTGGTCCTGCATAAGCGATTTGCTGTGCCATTGGTAAGCAAACGAGGATGCAATGTACCGGCTGATACGTCCTGCTTATAAAATAGCTCGCTGTCAGATAACCTGCAAGCGCGAGGCGAGCCCCCGTTACTTCGCTATATGCCTCCAAATTCACTTCGGTTCCGGTTGGCTCGGGCCGTCTGTAAGCAAAGTAGATACAACCAATCCAGAAAAACAGACCGCTGAAACCAAGCTCTGTGAAGCATTGTACGACAGAATTGTGAGCAACTATCCCATCTGTGAGGTCTGTAAATTTGTTGTATCCAATTCCGATTACAGGGCTCTGGCGAAATGCGCCGAGGCCATCATGCCACGCCTGAAACCGTGAGTTAGCAGATGATTCCTGAGAATTGAAATCTGTCATGTGTCCCGGTGCCGCAACTATTATAGCGGCTATTCCAACGAATGCTGCTGCAGACAGCATAAGATTGCGGGGAATGAAAAAGGTAACTGACCCAACGACCACAACCGCAAGGGCAAGCAAGCCGCCGCGCGATCCGCTTAAGAACACTGCATATTGCAGCAGTACCGCTGTGGCCGAATATCCCACCTTGGTCCACCCGCGAGAGGATAGCATCCGCATCATAACGAGCGCAAATCCGGCATCTATGGTTGCGGCCATATCATTAGGGTCCGAGAAAATACCCGTGCTCATAGATCGAGCCAATCCCTGATCGAATTTTACGACGCCCTGAAAGAACTCAAAAATTGAGAAACCCGCAATATACACTGTTGCGATGATTAAGCTGCTAACAAAACTGGTGTAGTTCCCTGGCGTCCTGACTAGATTCAGGATAAGGAGAGCAATGATGAAAAGACGTGCAAAGTCCATCGTTGCTTGAATAGCGT